>CANQBF010000007.1 GCA_947588895.1 uncultured Bacilli bacterium
CTCATACTTTCATTATATTCTTCACCAGCTTTAGTATATTGACTATATACTGCTGCTAAAAAATTTAAATTTCTTTTCTTACTCGCATAATAATTACTATTTAGTTCAATTATTATTATGTCATCATCTTTCGTCTTTAGTATTACATCTAATCTCTTGGCCCTTTCATTTTTATTTTTTACTTTTAATTCTAAATCCAAATATTCTTTAACTTCAACTTTTCTTTCTAAAATATCACTTAATAATTTATTCATGTATCTCGTATCATATCTATTTACTATTATACTTTTGAATATTTTATCGTATTTTAAATAATTATTTTTTATTTTAATTGCCTCCTTTCGTATTTTTGTATATTTCATATATTTTACTACTTTAAATTTAAACCCCAAAATTATTTTTTACGTTTATTTTTTTATTAATATTTTTCCTCCCTTCACTTATATATACGAATTTTTTGCCTGATTTCCTTTTTTTTACTTAAATTTTTTCAAAAAAATTACAATTTCTTTATTTTTTTATCATTTTCATATATAATTAATTAGTAAGAAAGAGGACAATTATGAAGTTAAAAGGAAGTTATTTTTTTACTTTAAGAGAAGATGCTAAAGATGAAGAAAGTATAAGTGGTAATTTATTAGTAAGAGCTGGCATGATTAAAAAAGTTGGTGCCGGTATTTATATGTATTTACCTTTAGGATTAAAAGTAATAGATAAAATAAAAAAGATTATTAAAGAAGAAATGGATAAAACGGGAGCTCAAGAATTATTAATGCCAAGTTTAATTCCAAGTGAAATATATGATGTTGCTAATCGTAATGAATTATTAGGTCAAAGTATGTTTCATTTAAATGACCGTTTTCAAAAACCATATGTACTTGGACCAACTCATGAAGAGTTATTTACAATGGCTGCTAAATATATGATCAATAGTTATAAAGATTTACCTTTTACTTTATATCAACAAGCTGATAAATTTCGTGATGAGCCAAGACCACGTTATGGCTTAGTTAGAGTTAGAGAATTTACAATGAAAGATGCTTATTCTTTTGATAAAGATGAAGAAGGATTAGATAAGTCATATCATGTTATGAAAGATGCATATAATAAAATATTTGACAGAATGCATATTGATTATAAAATAGTAAAAGCTGATACTGGTGTTATGGGTGGTAGTTTATCTGAAGAATATCAAGCTGTAACAGATATTGGTGAAGATATATTAGTATTATGTGAACATTGTGATTATGCTTCTAATATTGAAGTGTCAAAAATGAATTATAGTGATGATTTAAGTGAAGAATTAAAATTAGAATTAGTTGAAACTAAAAATCAAGAATCTATTATTGATGTTGCTAATTACTTAAATATTGATAGCAAAAAAACAGTTAAAGCTTTACTTATGAATGTTGATAATGAATTAGTAGTATTCTTTGTAAGAGGGGATAGAGAACTTAATTTAATTAAATGTAGTAAGTTGTTAAATGCTAAAGAAATAACTTTTGCTAATGATGAATTAATAAGTACGAGTAATGCTGTTGCAGGATTTACTGGACCCATTAATTTAAATGCTAAAATAGTTATTGATGAAGAAATATTACATATGAAGAATTTTGTAGTAGGAGCTAATAAAAAAGATTATCACTATATAAATTGTAATGTTAAAGATTTTAAATATGATTTAGTTGGAGATATTATAAATGTTAAAGAAGGAGATTTATGTCCAGTATGTAATAATCATTTATATTTTAAAAAAGGAATAGAAATAGGTAATATCTTTAAACTTGGTACTAAGTATTCTAAAGCTTTTAATTTAACTTATTTAGATGAAGAAAATAATAGTAAAGATGTATTAATGGGTTGTTATGGTATGGGAGCTGGTAGAATACTTGCTAGTATTATTGAACAAAATAATGATGAATATGGTATTATTTTTCCTAAAGAAGTAGCACCATATCAAGTATGTATTGTTTTAATAGATAATAAAGATAAATTACAAGAAAGTATTAGTGAATCTATATATAATAAATTACAAGATAAAGGTATAGAAGTATTACTTGATAATCGAGATGAAAGACCAGGAATTAAATTTAAAGATATGGATTTAATAGGTATTCCACTTAGAATAACTATTGGTAAAAAAGTAAATGATAATTTAGTAGAAGTTAAAGAAAGAAATAATAAAGATAATAAAGAAATTAATATTAACGAAATAGAAGAATATGTTATTAATTATTTAAAATAATATATTCTTTTTTTTATTCTTTTTTTTATATTGCATTTTCAAATAAATTGGTATACAATATAGTCAAAATTTTAATTTTGGGGTTTTTATGTGCATTAATTTTATGATATCTAACTTGATAAAGTAAAGACAATGTGTTAAAATTTTTAATAGAGAGTAGGTGTTCTTTTATATGAAGAAATTTTTTACAGCCTTGCTTGTTTTATTTTCATGTGTGATGGTAGTAAATGCTGATGAGACTTGTTCTTATCAGGAAGAATTAGAATTAAGGGAGAAAGCTAGTAATATAAGAGCTAGTTATGAGGTTAGTGAAGAGGTTGTTCCAGAAGTATCTGATTATGATATTTTTGTTATTAATGTATCACTTACCAATATAACTGATGATTTTTATGTAGTAGCTACAAATGACTTTAATGATGATAGTAGAGTACTTACCAAAACAGAAAGTGGTATTAGTTCATTTGAATGGTTGAATACTGGTGTTGTTACTAACCATGTATTTCAAGTAAAAGCATCAACTAAAACGAATTGTTCAGGAATAACTTTAAAAACATTTACTATGAAAACGCCAAGATATAATGAATATTATTGGGAATGTGCTAATGAATTTCCTGATTATGAATTATGTCAGCAATTTGTTATGTATGATAAAATAGAAAGAAATGAATTTAAAAAAAGAGTAGAAAATTATAGAACACAACAAAAAGAAAAAGAAGAAAAAGAAAAAAATAAATCTTTTTTTGAAAAATTAATTGATTTTTTAGGAAAGAATATATGGATAATTTTAGGAGTAATAATTGTCGTAGCTGTTGGGGGTTATACATTCTATTACTTTAAAACAAAGAAACAGAGGGAATTAGGATTATGAGAAAAAAAATAAAAATATTAATTATTATAGCATTAGCATTTATTTTAAATACTAATGTTGTAGAGGCAGAGGTTTTAACAGTAAATGGTAGTCATAGCAATGAAGGAGAATTAGGTACAAATCACTATACTACAAATATTAACGGAAAAAGTGTCGATTTATATTGTAAAGATCCAGGATTGGAGTTACCTATTAATGAACCTGCAGTATATGAAGTAACGCCGATATCACCAAATACCAAAGCTGGAGCTGGACTTATTGCTTTAATGGAAAAAAGCAAGAAGGATAATTATACATTTGAACAAATTAACATAGCAATAAGATTTTATGAATATGTAATGGGTCAAGTTAACGTTTTATTAACAAGAAGTCAAGTGGAAAAACAATATGAAGATGAGTTTGGACCTATATATTTGGTTTTAAAAAATTTAGAAACAGCAGAACATTATGTAAATAGATGGAAAAATAGAGATGATTTTGGCACCAAAGTTAATTCTTTAACGGTAATTACTTTTGATAGCTATAGAAATGCATTTTTAAACGAAATTAAAAATAAAGGATATAATGGTAGAACTGACTGGTCTTCATCAAATATTGGTGGAAATGAAGAAAAAGTTTATGAATTAGTAAAAGCAGGAATTGATGCAGCTTATGATTTTGCAAATGGTGATTCATCATCAAGTACCAATACAAGTTTTGAATTATCACATAAAAGTGAGCCAGAGGATAATTCAAAAGAAGGAGAGTATTATAAAAAGACAATAACTTATTCATTTAAGTATGAAGGTTTTGAATATGATTTTGACAATCCTGATGACGAAGACAATGATTCAATTTTGTTTACTTTTAAATGTGATGAATGTGATAGTAATGCTGATGTTGATTATACGATTACAATCAACAATGATGAAAGTATGAAAATAACAAAAGGAGATAACACAAAAGATATAGAATTATTTGGTAATGATGCTTATATAAGAACTAATGAAACTGATACCCTAACAATGATTATTGAATTCACAGTTAAAAAAGGAAGCGATTATAACTGCGATGATAAATTAAAATATACATTAGATTTTAGGTATACAGGTGAACCTGCAAGTGATTATGCTTTATATATGCCAACATGTGAAAAAGCTGATGGAAGTATTATGTCTACTTGTATACAACAAGAATTAGTTGGTGATGCATGGCAAGAAGAAGTAATAGAACCTGAATTTGGAGGTTCAATCGGTGGTGGTAATACAAGTTCTGGCGAAGATAATGATGATGATAAGTATAAAGGTAAATTTACCCAAGAAGATGAAATATCAATGTGTGATGGCGATTGTGATGAATTAGCACAAAAATGTGAATTGCCTGATGGTACTATTGATACATCAAAAGAAGAATGTAAAGATTATGAAGAAAAATGTAAGAAAAAATGTACAGTACATGTATCTGATGCAACTTGTTCACCAAGTCCAACCGAAATGAAAATATATGAAGGAGCGGAAGCAGAAACACCATGTGAAGATGCAAAAATTAATGTTTATAAATGTGTAATAGATGGTAAAGATATAAATGAAAAAGAATATAATCAAGTAAAAACTGCCGCTGATGACTGGTATTCTAGTAAATATAGCAGTAATATTCAATTTTTAGAAAATACTGCCGCTGATGATAATAATCCTTTTTGTAAGGTGGCATGTATTGAAAATTACAATATAGAACTTCCACCAGAAAAAGAAGTAACATCTGGACGTTATTTTCAATTAGAAACTAGAGTAGCCGGTAAAAAGGCTTGTTATACATCCGAAATCAACAAAGGAAACTATAGAGATCCAGAGGAAGTTTGGTATTTAGATTCTGAAACGCAAAAAAAAGAAAAAGAATCATTTGAGTATAAGTTTGAGACTGCAAGAGAAACTATGATGGCTGCTAGAACAACATATTCTTTATTAAATGATGCATTTAAAGCAGATACTAAAATTGCAGAAAATGTAGAAACAGGAAAACATGTACATGCTGTTACTGCCGCTGATGGTTGTTATTACGATGAGACATATCCTTGCAATTGCGTTGCGGAAAATAATTGTTCGACATGTACTAAAACTGTATATATTCATAAAACCCCAATACCAATCGAATATTATAAATATGATTTAACTTCAGAATATACGGAATATAATTATCTTTATCATGATGATATTAATGTTGATTCTTATTTACCAGCGAGAGAATTTATAGCTAAATTTAATACAGGTTTTTATATAGCAGATGAAAATGGTAATGGCAAATATAGTAAATTTACTCCAGCAGCGGATGATTATGGTCAAAAAGAATTTGCTGAAGTTAATTGTGAAAATTATGACGCTGCTACTGGAAAAGTAAAATGCAAAGTATCTTTTTATGGTACAGCTGAAATCGTATTAGATGCAAATAGTCATTATTGGGATAAAAAACCAGTTACTGATCTTTCAACTAAATTTGTGAATGTTTTAAAAGCAGCTATTAAAGATGATTTTAAATTTAATTATCCGCAACAAAATTATTTAAAGTATTATCCTGACAATTTCAAACCAAAATCAGCGGTAGAAAATATTGCTGATGCACAAAGAAATTTAAATGAATTTATTAATAGTAAATATGAAGAAATGAATAGATATGTTAAACAAATTAATCAATGTTCTCATTGGTCAATGGGAAATTATAATTTTGATCCACAAATAAAATTTGATTATGAGGAATCTTATATTAATAACGATGTTGTAAGAAAGCAATTAGAAGCTAAAGGCAATTCAGTTAATCCAGAGATAGGAGATTTAGAATTATGTGGGGCATTGTTAACTCAATCTAATCAAGATGGTGAATTACCAAAATGTGATAAAAAATTAAGTGGAGAAGAAGTATCAAAAGACAGGAAGACACTTATTTGTAGATCTGGAACAGATTGTACGAAAATTGAAACTTATGTTATTCCAAATTCTGTAGCTGCATCACAAGTTGCAACTGTAGAAAGAGAATATGAAACACCTACACAATATGCGGTTTTATTTCCAACAGGAAATGTTGTTGTATCTCCAAATAAATTAGGTGATATTGATAAGGCAAATGAATTAGAACACGCTT
The DNA here is from genome assembly GCA_947588895.1 of uncultured Bacilli bacterium. GTDB lineage: Bacteria > Bacillota_I > Bacilli_A > RF39 > UBA660 > SIG200. The sequence goes on from CANQBF010000007.1 coordinate 6,225, forward strand.
GGCCAGTAGATTGGACAGGTTCTGGTGTTGTAAGAACTTATCGTTTATATGTACAAGATTTAGGTGAATTTTATAACACTAGTGATGCAAGTGGTAAAAATAAATTAGGTAGAACTTGGGATTCAGGTCCTAGTGGTGAACCAAAAGAAACAAGTATAGTTGGAAAAGTTGCTGAAAATCCGGATATATGTGAAGCTCCAATTGGAACAGACAAAGATCATCGTTGGGATATAGTTCCAGGTACAAGTGAATATATCTGTGGATATAAAATAAATTGTCCTAATTGCCCATCTGAATGTGTACCAAATGAAGAGGGAGGAGAATGTCGTCGTGATACTGATGATTGTCCATCTGGAGATTGTCCTTCACCATGCGAAGGTATATGCATTATGAATGGCGATTTACAATTAGAATCAAGACCTATTTCAGAAAATAAAATTAATACATCTAATAGAACAATGGGTCCTAACTGGCGTTGGGATACAAATATTGATTCTGCTATAGAATTAAAAGCTTATCAAGCTACTAAAGAAATTGAAGAAGCTGGAGAAGATATATTTAATGTTGCATTTGATGCAAGTTATGAAGGATCAACTACACTTCAAGATACTGGACAAATGTTAGTTCATTTAGATAGAAAAACTATCAATGAAATAAAAGAGTATAATAAATCAAATTTATTTACAGATGATTCGCTAAAATGCTATGATTATACTAATGATAGTAATGGTGAAATTTATAAAGGCATTTTCTGCTATAGTACATTTATTGATAAATATATAAATAAAACTACTAGTAGTGGTAAAAAAATTATAACTGTATCAGGAACTAGACCACTTGATGAAGGCGAGCGGAAAAATTCTCAAGGTTCTGGTTATTGGACAACATGGGATAAAGTAGTATCTAATTCTCCAAAATGGGAAGAAAGTACTACAGAAATCAATTTAATAATTGATCCTACAAATTTGGATTTTAAAACAATCAAAATTGGACCGGCATATAAATAGAAGGAGGAAAAAATAAATGAAAGAATCATATTGGGGTTATTTCTTAGTATTATTTGGTGTATTTGTTGTAGTTATTCTCCTTCTAATTAGAAATATAACTTCTAATAATACAGAGGACTACTTTAATGAAAAAGAAATAGCGGAACAAGCTATGGTTGATGCAGTAGATTATGGATATTTCCGCTATTTCGGAGAAGTCCGAATCAATAAAGAAAAATTTGAAGAAAGTTTTATAAGAAGATTTGCTGATGCAGTTACTGGTTCTACAGATTATGATATTAAATTTGTATCAATCTATGAAGCACCACCAAAGGTTAGTGTGGAAATTACTAGCAAAACCCAAAGTTATGTTGTTGGTACTGATAGTGAAGCTTTTGATATTGTAACAAGAATTAATGAAATATTAGAACAAAAAAGTAATTAAATAAAGGAGGATAAAAAATGGGAAACATAGGTGAGACTTTTAAAAGATTTTTAAGCAATAAAAATACTGTAACTATATTAATAGTTATTGCAGGTATTTTAGTTTTATGGTTCTTTTATAATAACCGAGTAAATAGTGCCATAACTACTGTTAAAATACCTTATGCAGTTGTTAGAATAAATTCAGGATATAAAATTGAAACTGATAATGTAAGTACTAAAGAAATAACAAGTAGTACTTTAAAAGATACTGATATAGTTACTAATATGTCAGAATTAACTGATAAATATATTTGTGTTGGAAATGCTGTTCCACAAAATGGTTTTTTCTATAAATCACAATTATGTAATAAAGAACAAATACAAAATAGATTAACTGATAGTTTACAAGAAGGCTGGACTTTATATTCACTAGATGTTAACATGAAGACTACATATGCTAATACTATTTTACCTGATTCATATATTGATTTATATTTATCAGCCGTTGATGGTGATGAAATCTTATATGGTGCTTTAATTAAAAGTATTCCCGTATTAGATGTAAGAGATAGTAATGGTAGAAGTGTTTTCTGGGATTCATCCGCAGGTAATTCATCTCAATTAATATTTGCAGTACCTGATGAATTACATCGATTACTTACTACAGCAACAGATTTAATTAACACTAATTCAATTAAATTAATACCAATTATAAGAGGTACTGATTATTGTAAAGAAGATTGTGAAGCAGAAATTGCAAGTAATGAACTAGAAACATTTATTTTAAGAAAATTAAGAACATTAGATCAAACAGCTACAACAACAACTATTACAAATTAATTTAAAAGGGAGTGATACATAGTGAATGATGCTATATTTTCACAAATCGATTTTGGACCTATTAAAGAGTTTTTAGATGATGATAATATTACCGATATTTCATATGGTAATCAAGGTCAAATACATCTAAAAACTCTTGATAAAGGTGTATATCGAATTGAAAGACCAGATATTAATAATGCATTATTAGAAAAATTAGCATTTCAATGTTCAAATGTTATGGGTAAAACTTTTAATATGGCATCACCATTTTTGGATGCTGAATCAGCTGAATTACGTTTAAACTTTATTCATGATTCAATAGCTACAAATGGTATAGCATGTGTTATAAGAAAAACACCAGCTAAGATACGTTTGAATAGAGAAAAATTATTAAATGAACAATATGTTAGCGAGAATATTTTAAACTTTTTACTTACATGTGTTGAAGGACATTGCAACATTATGGTAAGTGGAGAAACTGGTTCAGGTAAAACTGAGTTAGTAAAATATTTAGCTAGTCATACAAAAGAAAATGAAAAAATTATAACAATTGAAGATACACTTGAACTTCACTTAGATAAAATATTTCCACATCGTGATATTGTTGCCATGAAAACTAATAATATTGCATCATATTCAGATGTTTTAGTAGCGTGCATGAGACAAAATCCTCGTTGGATTTTACTATCCGAAGTTCGTAGTGCTGAAGCAGTTACAGCAGTTCGTAACTCAGTATCATCAGGACATAATATTATTTCAACTATCCACTCTGATAGAGCATTAAATGTGCCAATGCGTATGTATTCATTGCTTGAATCAGGACAAGATGTTGATCAATTCTTAAAATCAATCCATCGTTATGTTCAACTTGCAGTCCATATAAAAGGTTATATGAGTGCAGAACTAGGAAGATTTCAAAGAGAAATAGTTGAAGTAGTTGAGTTCTTTGTTGATGAAAAGAATGAAGCAGGATCAAATGTTATATATAAGAAAAATTTAGATGGAAAAATACAATATGCTAATCCAACTAAATATTTAAAAGAATATTTAGGAAGTCAAGGTGTTGTACTTCCAGATAATTTATTTGTTCAAGAGAGTAGTGTTGAAACAGCTAATTCTACTGGACAAGTAGTAGAAGAATTATAGAAAGAGGGTGCATTATTATAAAAACATTTCCAGAATTATTAGTCATGATAGGTGTAATAATAATAATTTTTGTCTATCGTGGCCGAAAAGAAGGAAAAGATTATAAAAAAGTTACTGATAAAGTAGGTAAAATATATACTAAGTATGCACCTTATTCTTTTAAAGTTGTTAGAGACAAAGCTAAAGAATTAGGCCAAGAATTCACTTTTAAACAATATTTAGGTCAAGCTGTTTTATTAGGTGGCTTTGCTGGTATTATTGGTTATTTCTATTTTTATAGCTTAATTTGGGCTTTAGTATATGCTGGAGCAGTAATATTATTTATTCCATATTTAACTTATTTAAGATTACAAAGAGTATATAGTGAATTTATTTTTGAACAAATTCAAACATATACTACTAACGTTATTATGGAATTTAATACCACTCAAAGTTTTGTTAAAAGCTTAGAGGGTGTTAGAGATTCTGGTATTATTGAAGAACCAGTTTTAGGTGATATTAAAGAAATGATTGATATGTCTTATCGTAATGGTACAATTGATGAATCAATTGAGTATTTTAATAATAAATATCCATTCTATATGGTAAAAAATATGCACCAATTGTTCTTACAAATTACTAAAGAAGGTGCAAGAGATGCAGGTGAATCTCTTGAAAATATGTCACTAGATATCGATGCTCTAGTTGAAGGTGTATATCGTGACCAAATGGATCGTAAAAACTTTCATAAAAGATTTTTAACATTTGGAGCAGTTCTTTATTCTTTAGTTATTGTTGTTGAATTCTTACTTGGTAAAGATAGTTATATCGAGATGTTAAAAGAATGGTATGTTCAACTTTTATTACATGCGATTATACTTATTAATTTATATTTCTTAATATCAGGAGAGAAATACTATAATGAAGATGTGGGGGCTGAATAATGCAAATAGAAATAATTATTGTTGGCATGCTTATAATATTCTTAATGTCTTATAATGGACAATTTAGTGTTAAAGCCCTTATATCTGATAATATGAATATCTTTAGAAAGTTAAAAGAAGATGACTGGGATTTTTATGTTAGAGCTAAATATGGTGATAACATGAATGCTGAGGCATTATTTGCTAATCGTATTAGAAATGGTTTAATTACAATATTAGTATTAATATTTTTTTGGATAACTAAATTAGATGCTTTACACATTTTAATTAGTTTTGTTGGTGGTTTCTTAATATTTAAATTAGATTATTTAAATATTAAATCATATTATCGTAGTCATATATTTTATATTGATAGTATGTTACCACATTATTTAAAAGGTATCGAAATATTAATTCAACACTATACTGTACCAGTAGCAATAGGTAAATCAATAACTGATGCACCAGAAATTTTTAAAGATGGATTACAAGAAATGATAAACGAAATTAATTCCGGTGATGATTCAATTAATCCATATATGAATTTTGCTAAAAAATATCCAGTACGTGATTCCATGCGTATGATGCGTCTTTTATATCGTTTAAGTTTAGGTAGTCAAGACCGTAAACAAGAACAAATGCTTATGTTTTCAAGAACAATATCTAACTTACAACAAAAAGCAAGAGAAACTAGATATAAAAATAGACTTGAAAAAATGGAAGGGAAAACCATGAAAATGTTAATTTCAACAGGTATAGGAGTTATGATCTTACTAGTTGTTGCTTTAATGCAAATGATGACAATATAAAGTTGAGTAATCAACTTTTTTTGTATATTTATGTCAAATAATTAATTTTAATTTAAATGTTTCAAAAAAATTTCCCTTAAAATAATTGATATTTTAAGTAATGTCGGTTATAATGATAATGTGATAATAAAGGAGGAGATAACTATATGAAAGAAGCAACAGGCGAATTAAATATGACAGTTGTTACAGTAGTAGCAATCGCTGCTTTAGTTGGAATTTTCTATGTATTTATTTGGCCTACTATTCAATTAGGTATGGCTTTATCAGCTGCTTGTAGTGCATCTGGAGGTCAAGCATATGATACTACATTATCTGATGGCGGTAAAATTACTTGTGATGGAGGTACTCCAAATAAATGTGGATATACACCTGGTGAAAATACTAGAAAAGTAATTCTTGGTAGTGGAAATAGAAATTGTGAGTAATAAGTAATGAAAGAGGCGACAGGAGAATTAGTATCTTCAGTTACTGTATTGGTGGCTATTGGAATTCTAATGGCCTCTTTTTACTATGTATTATGGCCAGTAATTAAACAAGGCTTTGAAAATACAACGGCTTGTAATAAAGCAATATGTGAGCCATGTAAGGATTCATCAGGTAAACCAAGTAACAAATGTGACACAGTAACTTGTTATAGAAATGGTATAAAAGATGATGAACATGAAGTAAAATGCGTTTATAAAGGATAAAAGAAAGGATAGTGAGTGATTAATGCGTGAATCAGTTGGTGGATTATCATTATTTCAAATAGTAATAGCCTTTATTTTGTTATTTACTGCTATAATGTGTCTAACCATTAATCACTCTAAAGCCTTTGCTGTTAAAGATGAAATTGTTAGTATAATTGAAGAAAGTGCAATAGATTCAGCTGGTAATTTAAGTGATAAAACTATAGAAACAATAATGGAACGTTTAGCGGAAATTGGTTATCAAGCCACAGGACATTGTGAAGAAGGTTGGCAAGGATATAGTCCTAATAACAACGATACAATGAATAATGCCTTTTTTTGCTTGAAAAAAGTAAATGTTTATGATCAAATGCGTAGTGATGCTGATAAACATTGTACACTTAATAGTTGCATTGTTGTAGGAGATGATGATTATCCATATATGTACTATTATAAAGTAAGATTATTTTATAAATTAGATATACCAATAGTAGATAGAATGGATTTTAATGTTACAAGTTCTACAAAATTATTAACGGCAGAAAGGTCAAAGAATTAGATTATGAGACAAAGTACAGGAACAATTAATACCTTTCGTTTTATGATAGTATTTATTTTAATATTTGCAAGTTTTTTAACAATTGCAATATCATATAATAAAGTAATTCGAATGAAAAATGAATCATTATTAATTATTGAAAAATATGAAGGCGTAACAGAACAATCATTACGTATTATAAATAATTTTTTATATCAAAATGGTTATAGATCAACTAGTACTTGTGAAGATGATGAAGTAGGTATGAAAGATATAGCACCAGATGCTGCTATAGTATTAGATAATAGACCAAATGAACGATATTATTATTGTCTTAAAAAATATGAAATAAAAAAACAACAAGGTAGTACAACTGCTAATACTACTCATATATACTATGATTTAAAATTATTTTTTAAATTTGAATTAGATTTATTTGATGGTATAGATTTAATGAATTTTCATATTCAAAGTGAAACAAAAAGAATCGTTTATCATAGTGAAATAAATTATATTGAAGTTCCAAGTGAAATTAGAATAGGAAGTTAAACATGAATGTAATCGTATCAAACAAATATCAAACGTTATTAGGAACATTAAATATTGATGTTATTAAAAGTATTAATGGAGAATTTAGTGTTCAAGATTTAGTAAATCAATTTACTAATTTTTTCTATAATAAAATGATAATAGATATTACTGCTATTAAAAATTATGAAGATATTAATACTATGCGTGAATTATCTTTAAATTTTGATATGGATAAAGTAATTATTTTATTAGATGATTCTCCAAGTGTTAATTCAGCAAGTTATCTATCTCAAATGGTTTCGGTAGGTATCTATAACTTTACAAGAAATATCGATGCTGTACCATTTTTAATTCAAAATCCTAATAGTTATAAAGATGTAGCTAATTATCAAAACTTTAATGGTTCATTAGATGATACCATTAAAGGAGAAGTTAGTGTTGAAGATATTCCAATAGGTCATCGAATAATTGGAATAAAAAACATTACAGAACATGCTGGTGCAACTACATTAGTATATATGTTAAAAAAACATTTGGAGCATTATTATCGTGTTAAAGCTTTTGAAGTAAATAATACTGATTTTGAATTTTTAAATGATAAGGAATTAGAAAGTGCTGATTTTATGAGCATTAATTCTAAACTTGCTAATTATAATAATAATGATGTTATATTAATAGATTTAAATGATGGACCAGAAAATATATGTACAGAAGTAATATATTTAATTGAGCCAGGAATACTTAAATTAAATAAATTAATAAGACAAGATAGAAGAATATTTGATAAATTAAGAGGTAAAAAGATTGTTCTTAATAAAAGTATATTAAATAATAATGATGTAAGAGATTTTGAACATGAAAGTGGTAGTAAAGTATTCTTTAATTTACCTTGTTTAGATGAAAAACTTGATAATAATCAAAAAATAAATGAATTTTTAGTCGCTTTAGGTTTTTCAAGATTAGAAGTAGAACAAAATAATAAATGGTAAATTAATAGTTTGAATATATAAATTGTAAAATATTGTCATTTTTCTTGACATATAAACATAATTTAGGTAAAATTTAAGTAGAAAAAGAGAAAGAAGGTTGTTTTTAGATGTTATTATTAGATGCTACTAATTTATGTACAGACCTTTCACCTATGTTAAAATTATTAGGCTGGGTAGTTACTATAATTAAAATTGTTATTCCTTTAATTTTAATTGTATTAGGAATGGTTGATTTAGGAAAGGCTGTTGTATCAAGTGAGGATAAAGCAATTAATAAATCTGTAACAAAATTAATTCAAAGATTTATTGCTGCTGTAGTTATCTTCTTTATACCTGCAATAGTTAACGCTATATTTAGTGCTATTGGAGTTATGTCTGGTAGTGAACAATCACAATTTACTTGTGCTGTTAAATGTATAACAAATGTTAGCAGTTGTCCTACATCAGAATTAGAACCAGGAAATAACTAAGTATTAAAAAATCACATTTTTGTGATTTTTTTTGTATATTTTAAATAAATGTTGTATAATAACCACTTGTGAGGAAATATATGAAAAAAATTAATAAATTATTATTTATATTTTTTATAATATTTGTGAATATTAAATTAGTAAATGCCTTTACTAGTGATTCATGCATGAATGGTTATACTTTAGTGGGGGATTATACATGTTTTAAATCAATACCTGCTCAAAATTATTATGGTAAATATGCATGTACTAATGATATGGGAGAATTACAAGGTAAAGAATGTATATCTTATTATAATTTAGAACAACCCAGTAATGAAAATAATAATTGTGATAGTGGTTATACAGCAATTGGAGGTTATTGTTATAAATATATAGGTAGTGCTAGAAATTATTATGGTGTTTATAGTTGTGTTTATGGTACTAATATTGGAGTATCTTGTTATGATATAAAGAATACAAATAATAATAATGAAATATTAAATAACGAAAATGTTAATAATGATAATAAAGTTGAATATGAAGTAATAGATTATAGAAAAGTATGTACGAGTGATGAAGGAGTAAGAAAAGTAGTTAAGTTTACTGGTACAATAATTTTAATATGTCGATTTATTGCACCATTATTAATTATAGTATTAGGAATGATTGATTTTGGAAAATCAGTAATGTCTAATGATGATAAAGCTATTAGTAAGTCTAGTCAGGCATTAATTAGAAGATTTATAGCCGGAGTAGCTATCTTCTTTATACCATTACTATTATCATATGGAATTAATTTTGTTAGTAAAGTATTAAATAATGGTAAAGAAGATACTAACTCATTAAAAGATTGTACCATTTGTGTTTTAAACGTTAATAAATGTAAATAGACAAGTAATTGTCTATTTTTTATTGAAAAATAATGCTATAATTCAAATAAGGTAGGTTATATGATATGAAAATAAATAAACTAATAATTTTAATATCCTTTTTTTTATTTATTCCTAGAGTTAATGCATATGTGTGTAAATATGATTCATATCAAGATAAAATTTCTAATGAATCTGGTGGTTATCAAATTAATGGCTGTGGTGTTGTAGAAATTACTTTTAATGACTCTACAGGACAAGTAGATAGTAATAGTATAAAATATTTTAATAAGCCTGATCCAACAGCACCAAAAAATTACTTTGAAACATTTTATTTTAATATTCCAAATGATAGATATATATATGATATTGGAGAATGTCCAACATTAGATATTGGATTAGATAGGTTAGGAAGTAATTATTGTAGTTTTTTTGCAAGTAATGATACTTCTACTCAAAGTACAAATTTAAAGCAAAATGTTCATTATTTATATTATGGTATAAAAGGATACAAAGATAATGAACAAATACCAGTACAAGATGATGGGGTAGATGAAAAATATAAAGAAGAAGTATATGCTGTATTTGGCTCTGTTGGTCATGATTATGGTAATGCCGGTAGTTGCATTATTGGAGAGTTAAGATACGTTTTTATTAGTAGTGTAAATGCTACTGTTGTAGGATGTGTTGGTAAAAATGAAGAAAATGCACCATTTCCTGCTTGTGGTGGCAATGGTATAAGGATGCTTGAAAAAGGGGAAAGAATAGAGCCAAGTCAAAAAACGGGATATATCATTGGAGTGTGTGAAAATCCATCAGTAATTCCTGAGTATCAAAAAGCATATACATGTGTATATGCTAATACGCCTTGTGGAAGATTTGATGTTCAAAGAGATGGTTATGGAAAATTAAGTGTAAAAATGGATAAAAGCTATCAATATACTTCTGATATAGCAACTGATTATTTTAAAAACGATGGCAAATGTCCGGATTTATATGCTAAATATGAAAACAGGTCTTGTAAAATTATGTCATTTTATTCTAATAGTGGATATACAAAAGTTCAAGGTATGAGTCAAGATGCTTACTATGCAAGTATTCAGGATAAGACAGAACAAACTTATGAACCGGATTATCGTAATCTTTGTTCAACTGATGCAGGTGTTCAAAAAATAGTAAGATTTACTGGTATACTTATTTTATTATGTCGATTTATTGCTCCAATAATAATAATTGTTTTAGGAATGATTGATTTATTTAAATCAGTAACATCAAGTGATGATAAAGCAATATCAAAAGCAGGTAAAGCGTTAATAAGAAGAATAATTGCTGGTTTTGCTGTCTTTATCGCTCCATCATTAATAAAATTTGCTATTACAGGTGCTAATAAAATAATTAATAAAAACGAAACATCTGTTGTTAATGCTTGTACAAAATGTGTTTTTGAGCCATTTAAATGTAATAAGTAATTTTTTCTAGTTTTTATTATAATAATATGATAAAATTTATATGTAAAAGCGGAAGTAGGTTGATAAAATGAAAAACAAAATAATAATTATAACATTCTTAGTTTTTTCAGTTTTCATGGTAAGTATCCAAAATGTTTATGCAAGAGAAAGTATTGTTGATAATAGTGGGGGTGGTTATCAAGTTTCAGAATCGACTGATAGTGAAGATGTATCTTGTCAAAGTTTATTTGGCCGTCCAACTGATAGAAATGCACCTGCGTATTACATAGTTTTAGCTTTTGATATTATTAAATACATAGCAATAATAATTTTAGTTGTAATGGCTGTTTTAGATTTTGTGAATGCCATTGCATCAGGAAAAGATGATGCAATTAATACCGCCGTAAAAAAGGTTATGGTTCGTTTTGTAATATGTGTAATAATCTTTATTTTACCTATTTTACTTAAATTTGGTTTATCACTCATTGATGAAAGAGCAGCTCATATGTGTGGAATAGGTGGAGTAGAATAAAAAGGAGGAATAAAAAGTGAATAATTATTTAATACCTGCAAATACCAAAAAATCACAATATATTTTAGGATTTTTTACTAGAACTGATTTAATATTATTTACTATTGGCTGTTTATGGTCATTTGCGATGATTTTAATAGTTAAAGAAGCTAATTTATTTGTTTTAATTATTTGTATGTTACCAGCGTTTATTTCAGCGTTTTTAGTTATGCCAGTACCTAATTATCATAATGTACTGCAAGTTTTAACAAATATATTTAATTTTTATACAAATAGAAGAAAGTATTATTGGAGAGGTTGGTGTGTATATGAAAGATTCGGCTCAAGCGACAAGCAATAGCAAATATACTGATTCTTGGATGCCAGTAAAACAAATTATTAATGGAATGATTCAACTTGATAATGGTTATTATGTAACGGGAGTAAAAGTTTATCCAAGAAATATTTTTATCATGGATGAACAATCACAAAATGCGATTATTTATAACTTAAGAAATTTTTATAATACAATTGATTTTGAATTTTGGTTAATAATTGCTGATCGTCCTGTAGATATTAATTTATATTTAGCTGAATTACAAAAACAATATAATAACACTACTAATGGAGCAACAAGAAAAATTATCCTTCAAGATATAAATAAAGCTAATCAATTTATGAATTTAGAGTATAATGTTGTTGATACAGAATATTATATTTTATTCCAAGAAAAAAGATTGGAATTATTACAAAAGAAATTACACAATATCATAAGTGGTTTAGCATCATGTGGACTTCAATCATCTCAAACAAGTAATAGTGATTTAAGAATGGTACTTGATAATCTTCTTAATGGAGGAGAAACAAGTAATTTTGGAACGGTGATGAGTTAATGAATAAGAATGAAATTGCTCCAAAAGGAATGGAGTTTAAACCTACTGAATTTCGTATTGGTGGTAAATATTCCACTATAATGACCATAATTACTTTTCCAAAAAATATTTATGTTGGATATTTATCTGATATAACTAATATATCTGGAGTAAAAGTTGTTATCAAACATATTCCAATTCAATTTGAAATATTAAGAAAAATGATTAATAAAGAAGTTGCTGATTTAAAGACAAGACATCAATCTGAAAAAGACCAAACAATGGCTGAAAAGATACGTCAAGATTATGAATCACTTGAACAATTTGTTAGTATGCTTGCTGCAACTCAAGCTCGAATATTTGATTTTCAAATGCATTTAATGATAACTGCTAATAGTAAAGAAGAATTAGAAATTAAAAAGATGGAAGTTAAAAGTTATTTAAATGCTTTAGGTATGGGTGGAATATCTTTAATGTTTGAACAAGAAAAAGTTTTAAAAAGTATTGTACCTATTTTTGGCAAACAAGATATTGAAACAAGAATTGGAACCCCAATTCCATCAATAACAATGGCAGCGATGTATCCTTTTGTTTTTGATAGTATTAAAGATCCAGGTAATTCATGTTTATTTGGAATGGACTTTTCTGGTGGTGTAGTCTTATTTAATCAATTTTTATATCAAATAAAAAAAGAAAATAATCGTAATAATGCTAATATTATCTTACTTGGTACATCAGGAAGTGGTAAATCAACGGCAGCTAAATTGCTTTTAAGAACGCATATTAGAAATGGTTGTAAAATTGTTGCTATTGACCCAGAAGGTGAACTTGGGGATATGACAAGAGCCTTTGGTGGTGACTTCTTAGATTTAGGTAAAGGTGGAGAATTTGGAATGATTAATCCACTTGAAATCGTTGTAGATGTTGATGAAGAAGAAATTAATCAAGGACTTGGATATACTGTTTTAACTCGTACTTTACAACAATTAAAAGCCTTTATGAAATATTATAATCCATCAATTGAAGAAGATGTTTTAACATTATTTAGTGAAGTAGTACAAGATACTTATAAAAGATATAAAATTGATTATAATACTGATTTTACTAAACTTACAAGTGGTATGTTCCCAACTTTTGATGATGTATATGCAACCATTAAAGGAAGATTATTATCCATGGTTGATGCGACACATGAACGTGATGTAATGGAAAGACTAGAACTTAAAATAAGACCTTTAGTTCAAGAATTAAGGTATTATTTTACTGGACATACTACCATTCAAATTAATAGTGATTTTATAGTATTTAATATAAAAGAATTAATGAATAGTGATGAAAATATTAAAAATGCTTTATTCTTTAACATTTTAAAATATGCTTGGGGCTTATGTTTAGATAAAGATGTTAATACCATTATGATGGTTGATGAAGCCCATGTTTTACTTGCATCTCATAATGAACTAGGAGCTGAATTCTTAGCCCAAATTCAAAGACGTAGTCGTAAGTATAACACAGGTACAATAATTATTACCCAACAACCAACAGACTTTGCCTCACCAACAATTATTCAACATGGAAAAGCTATATTTGATAACGCATCATATTATTTAGTAATGTCACTTAGAAAACAAGCTGTTGATGATTTAGCTCAATTAATTGATTTAAATGAAAGTGAAAAAGAAAGTATTAAAGTGTACCCACAAGGTCAAGGATTATTTATATGTGGTAATAGAAGAATGCGAATAAGTGTTGTTGTAACTCAAGAAGAATTAGATTCATTTGGCTCAGGTGGTGGATATTAAACTAGGGTAACCTAGTTTTTTTCACGTTTAGCTTTAATTTAACTTATAATTATGCTAGAATATGTACGTAGGTGGTTTCTTTATGCAATATGATAGAATTATTGATAAAGCAAAAAAATTAGGATTAAATACGGATAATATTGAAACTAAAGAAGCAAAAGTAAAAGCTATTGCTGGTGCTTTAAATTTCAAGAATTTTAATATTGATAAAGATTTAAATACTTTAGAAACCAAATTGGATAATAATATATACGAAAAAGAAAAAGAAGCAAAGATAAATCAAGTTGAAGATTTATATGATAATTTTCATAAAATTCGTAAAAATACTGAAGATGATGACTATGTAGAAAATGATAATAATAATACTGAAGATATAAATGAAGATGATGATTATGAAGAACATCAAACGCCAAGAAAAATTAAAAATGAAGAAGATAATTATGATGATTTAGAAAGAAATGCTAATAATAGAGAAAATAGAATTAGTAATATTAAAGATAAATTAAAAAATACGCCATCATCAGTAAAACCAAATGTACCCGTTTCAAGTGCAGGAACTGGTGCTGCAAGTGTTACTGGTGCAGGTGCCGCCGCGGGTGCAGGTACTGCTGCTGGAGCTGGAGCCGCCGCAACTGGTACTACTGCTGCTGGAGCTGCAACTGCGAGTGCAGGTGCTGCTGCAACTGGTGGAATAGCTGCTGCTATTGCTCCTGCTTTACCGGTTATTTTAATTATTGTAGGTATATTATTATTAATAATTATAATTGTAATAATTTTTATTAAATTAAATGATAATGTAAGTAATAGTTATATAAATAGTTGTGATGGGATGTCTTTATCGCAAACATCACTTAATAAAAGCGAATTTGTTGAAAAATTAACAGCATATTATGCCGAAAGTGAAAGACCTGGTGCTAAAATTTTTATTGATAATGCTGAAACAATATATGAATTATCAACTAATAATGGAATTAATCCTGAGTTAGTGGTTATAAGAGCTAATAGAGAAGGTTTTTCACCAAGTGGAAATGCTGATGCCTTAAGTAGTAATCCAAGTTTAGCTGAATATTATAATTATTGGGGATTAGGTTGTAATAATACAATTAATAGTTTAAGTGAATGTTCTAATTATGAATCTTTTGAAGACGGACTATTAGGATTTATTAATAATTTATTAGATCATGGATATGTAACAGTTTCTGATATGATGTCTAAATACTCTAGTATAGGTGAATTTTGGTATAATCCTGGAAATTCTGGATTAGGTGGATGTTATTATTTTGATTATATGAAAGAATACATGAGTGAAGATAGAGTTAAGATTGTTGAAAATGCTTGTTCACTTGGAAATAAATGTGAAAAGAATGCTAATGAAAATTGTGTAAAGACAACTGATGAAGATAAAAAAGCTTATACTAAATATCAAGTATCTAAAATGGTTGCAGATAGAGAAACGATATTCGGTATACCAGCAGATGTTTGTAATCTTAATGCTGAAGGATGTACCATTTATGGTCAAAATGATCCAAGATGGAATCAATTACCACTTGGAAGGGGTAATACAGGTACACTAATGGGCTCATATGGTTGTGCAGTTACATCTTTAGCAATTGCTATTTCTTGTTCAGGTACTGAAGTTACGATTCCAAATTTTGATGCTGGTGAATTTGTCAAAGCTTTAAATCAATATGGTTGTTTTGATTCTAGTGGTCAAATAAATTGGAGATGTGCAGGTATTCAAGAAGTGGCTCCAAATATTACATTTATAGATAGTTTTGATACTAGAGAAAAAAGTGATGCACAAATTATTAATGAAGTAAATTCTTATGATCCAAATCAATATTTCGTTTTATTACATTATTTTAATAATGAACATAAAAAAGGTCACTTTGTTGTATACACATCTACAAGTGGTAAATATTTTACAGTTAAAGATCCAGCAAGTGGTGGTATTGTTAATAATATTTTAGTAAGTGATGTAGTCGCATATAAAGTATTTAGTTATAAAGGAGTAGACAATGGACAAGAGTAAATTAAAGATTATTGGGTTCTTATTTGGAGGTTTATTTATTGTTTGTATATTAGTATTATTATTGAATAATCCCTTAAATGATAATAATACTAATACTCCTAGTTATGAAAATAATAATGACAATAATAGTAATGTTAATCCATCAACTCCAAAGATATATGATTATCTTATTATAAGTAATACCGATATGTTTAGAGTAGATAATGGTAAATTTAAAAGATTAGATAAATTACAAAATGTTAGTCAACAATTCTATACTTATGTTGATGGAAGATATTTAGGTAAATATAATTTAAAATTAGGTAAAGTATGGAATTTATTTAATAATAATGGTAAATATGTTAGTTACGAGGGAAATTTATTTGCTTACACAGGAAATGATTTAAATATTAATGTTAGAAATATTGAATATACTACTATTAATAATAGTGATTTAAATGAAATTATTAATGAAATGGGAATGAAGATTGATATAAATACTTTATTTATTAATGAAAAAATAAGTGTTGATATTGATAGTAATGGTATAGTAGATGAAATAATATCAGTATCTAATGCTGAAATTAGTGATAATAATAATTTAGATAAATATTTTAATTTAGTTTATGTTAAATTAAATGGAATAAAAGAAGTTATAATAAAAGAAGATATAGCTATAGAAGATTTAATGAAATCTCCTAGTTATCATATAAATTACTTATTAAATATAAATAATATCAATAGTATTTTAATTGAAGAAGGATATTTTTCAGAAGGTGGAAATACTAAAAATATTATGTATCAATTAATTGATGATAAATTTACATTAATTGTAAAATAAACTTTATTTTACATAATATTTGCTATATAATATTAACTGTTTTATAAGTTATTTTTATAGACTTTGTTATTACGATTTGATAAAATATTATTAGTTGGGGATGATTGTTTTGAAGTTTAAAGTTGAGCCTAAAGATTGGTTAATATTTGTACTTTATTGTATAATTTTGTTATATTTAGTAGCACTTGCAGTGTCTAATTTATTTAGTTTAATGAAAACTGGTACTTTTTCAGGCTTTTTACCTATTAGTGCTTTTTCTAAAGAATATATTGGATTTACTATTTTTGGCTTTATTGGAGCATTAGTTTTTATTTTTACGAGTGTTTCTGATTATATTTTTAGTAAAGAAAAAGGCAAAGGTGTTGGTCTTAAGATAACTGATGAAAAACCAAGTGATGGTTATGCTAGATGGGCTAAAGATAAAGAAATAAAAGAGGGAACAGGAGTAGAAAAGATTATACCAACTGAAAAAAATTTAAATGCTGCTGGTATACCTCTTATTAATAATGGTAAAGAAATATGGGTAGATAATGGTTCATATCACAATTTGGTTATAGGTTCTACTGGTTCAGGTAAAACTGAAAATTTAGTTTTTCCAATGGTTAATATTTTAGCTAAAAAAGGTGAAAGTATGATTATTACTGACCCTAAAGGTGAAATATATAAGAAAACAGCTGAAAATTTAAAAGAACGTGGTTATAATGTTATTGTTTTAAATTTTAGAGAGCCAACAAAAGGAAATGCTTGGAATCCTTTAGCATTACCATATCAATATTATAAAGAAGGTAATAATGATAAAGCTACAGAATTACTAGAAGATATATCTTTAAACATTTTATATGATCCAAATAATAAGAGTGATAGTGATTTCTGGGAGAAAGGTGCTGCTGATTATTTTTCAGGATTAGCTTTAGGTTTATTCCAAGATGCGACTGAAAAGCAAGTAAATTTAAATAGTATTAATTACATGAGTAATGTTGGTGAAGAAAGATATGCTACAAGTAATTATATTAAAGAATACTTTAATATGAAAGGTAAAGATTCTAATGCTTATATGTTTGCTAATACAGTAATTAATGCACCTAGTGATACTAAAGGTGGATTACTTTCTACATTTAGTCAAAAAATAAGAATGTTCTCAACCAAAGAAAATTTATCAGAAATGTTATCATATAGTGACTTTGATATGCGTTCAATTGGTAAAGAAAAAACTGCTGTATTTATGATTATTCATGATGAAAAGAAAACATATCATAGTTTAATGACTATCTTTATCAAACAATGTTATGAAACATTAATTGATGTTGCTCAAAGTAATGGTGGAAAACTTCAATATAGAACAAATTTTATTCTTGATGAATTTGCTAATATGCCACCACTTAAAGACGTTGATAGTATGGTTTCTGCTGCTCGTAGTAGAGATATTCGTTTTACGTTTATTATTCAAAACTATGCCCAATTAAATGATATTTATGGGGAAAATGTTGCTCAAGTTATAAGAGGTAACTGTGGTAATTTAATTTATTTAATTAGTACAGAATTAAAAGCTTTGGAAGAAATAAGTAAAATGTGTGGAGAAGTTAAATCAAAAGATAAAGATAAAACAGCATCAACTCCATTAATAACAATTAGTGATTTGCAAAAATTAAAATTAGGAGATGCAATAATTATTAGATTACGTACTAGTCCTTTTAAAACAAAATATACTCCTAACTTTAAAATTAATTGGGGAGAAGATTATCCTGAAGGTACTTATCCAGAAAGAAAAATGCAAACTATTGAGTTATTCGATTTAAAGAAATTTGTTACTGAACAAAAATCAAAAATGATGATGAATAATCCAATGGGAAGTAATCCTGGCATGCCATTTTCTGGTGGTATGGGTGGAGGCTTTAATCCATTTAGTAATATGGGTATGGGAATGCCTTCAAGTCCATTTGGCTTTGGGGGAATGAATGAACCTAAAGAATTTAATAGTCCAAATAAAAATCCTCTTAATGAACCAAATTCATTAGGAGGAGGTCTTAAAGATTTAGATATCGATGCCATGATGCGTGATATTGATAAAAAATTACAAGAATTAGATGAAGAAGAAAAACGTCAAAAAGAAAAGTTAAAAGCTCAAAATGCTGAATTAATGTCTAATGCAACTAAAGAAACAAATTCTATTTTAGATAAAATAAAAGAAGAAGAGGAAGCTGAGTTATTAGATACATCGAATGAAGCTCCTAAAGAAGAACCAAAAGTTAATGTTGATGTTAATAGTGTAATTGTTAATGAAAATGTTATAACTGATGATGAATTCTTTGATGATTTCTTTAGTGATGAAGATAATTAAAGTGTATTAATTTACACTTTTTTTATTGTATAAGAAAACCCCTAACTAGGGGCTTTCTTATACAATAATATTTTTCTAATAACTAGAGAGACAACCAATTAGATATATCTATAATTTGAATTCCTTCATATTGAAAGTTGTCATGATTAGTTCTTGCTATTATCATTTTTGGATACGCATCTTTTATTTTTAATAATGGTTCTACTTCACGTTTAAATGTGTCACTTTCAAAGTTATTGCCAATGTTATCAGCCACTTGAATATAAATTTTCTCATTCCTTTTCATTGCGACAAAATCAATTTCTTTTTCATATAAAACACCAACATATATTTCATATCCTCTTCTAATTAATTCCATTGCAACTATATTTTCATAGATATTACCATAATTCATATTCTTTGTACCTTGAATAGCATATTTTACTGCATGGTCTGATAAATAATACTTATCTTGGGTAGATAAATATTTTTTGCCTTGAATATCATATCTTCTAACTTTATAAAATGCAAAAGATTCACATAAATATTTAATATAAGTTCCTACTGTTTTATCATTAATATCCATTTTAAAAGTATTTAACGTATCAGTGATACTTCTATAGGAAGTAAGTCTAGCAATATTATCTATTAAAAAATCACTAATACTATCTAATAATGGAATATTTTGTATTTTGTTTCTTTGAACTATATCTCTTACAATCATGGTCTTATAAACATCAGCAATATAATTATATTTTTTATCTAATTCATTGTATAAATATGAACCAGAAAATCCACCTTCTAAAACATATCTATTAAAATTTTCTTCATTATTTTTTAAATCAAAGTATAGAAGAAATTCTTGATATGAAAAAGGATATACTTGAATACTATAAGTTCTTCCTGTAAATAGAGTAGCTAAATCACTTGATAAAAGAAATGCATTAGAACCAGTTATATAAATATCATATTTATTTTCAGCATGAAAATTATTAATTGCTTTTTCGAAATCATTACACATTTGAACTTCATCAATCATAATAAAATTATTCTTTTTAGAATCATATTTGTTAGATACGTATTCAATTAATTCTTTATATTGTTTTAAGTTATCAAATTTATCAAGATTATAATCTATATAAATAATATTAGAATTATTATCATTTGATTTAACATAATCTATAAACATATTAAGTAATTGGGATTTTCCACTACGTCTAACACCAGTAATTACTTTTATATCAGGTGTTCCCATAACATCAATTAAATCATTCAAATACTTTCTTTTAATTATTTTCATAATAATTCATCACCTCTAATAATATTATATCATTCATTTCGCAAAAATCAATTTTTTTGATTTTTGCGAAATGAAAAGCTATTAAAAATTTATTTGAAAACTTATAATATTTAATAATTTTTTGGGTATTAATAATTTTTATAAAAAATAAATAAACATAAATTATAATGGTGATAAGATGAAATCTATTAAAGAAATAGATTATAATCCATCAATGGGAGTATTAATTGATGTTAAAGACCCAATTACATATAAAGAAAAACATAATCCCTATAGTATAAATATTTATTATGATAAATTATTAATGAATCATAAAACTTTATTAAATAAAAATACTAAATATTATATAATTTGTGATAAGGGTCATAAAAGTAAACAAGCTGTTAGAATACTTTCATTTTACGGTTATGATGTAACATATGTCATAAATTCGTGAATTTTGTCCATACTTATATTATAATGAATATGTGATAAGTATGGATTTTTTTAATAATTTATATAATTTAATAATTAATTTTATAAACTCATCTTCGATATATGGGCCACTTTTAGCATGTTTCTTAATAGTTATTGAATCGATTTTACCAATATTACCATTATTTGTTTTTATAAGTATTATATTTATAGCATATGGTTATGTTATTGGTTTTATAATTTCCTATATCTTAACCATAGTAGGGTGTATTTTAGCTTTCTTTTTAGTAAGAAAAGTATTTACTAAACATTTTGATAGAAAATTTCGGAAAAAGATGAATATTGATAAATTAATGAAAAAAATAGATAAAATGAAATTATCTACATTATCATTAATTATAGCTATTCCTTTTACACCAGCATTCTTAATTAATATTTGTGCTGCTTTATCTAAAATGGACTTTAAAAAATATTTTTACTCACTTTTAATTGGTAAAGTTTCCCTTGTTTTCTTTTGGGGCTTTATTGGTACAAGTCTTGTTGAAAGTTTAAAGAATCCTAAAATATTAATTGTTATTGTTATAATGCTTTTAGGAGCTTATATAGCAAGTAGATTAGTTACTAAGAAACTAGATATTGAATAGACATATGTTTACAACGATAATTTTATATATTGTTGACACTTTAAACAAATAATTATATGATTTAAATAGTAAAGTAGGTGAATTTATGGATGGCAAAGTTTTTATATATGTGAATAAGTTAGTTAATAATATAGCTAATAGTTTAGGTATAAAAATAAATGCAAGGGAAGTAGCCAATATCATTGATAGTATTGTTAAAAAATATTCAAATGAAGATATTATTGATGGTAAAGCTGATGCAGAAATCAAAAATTATATTGCAAACAAATATAATCGTACAATAACAAATAATGTAAAAGAAGAATTAGAACCTATAGAAACATCTAAAGAAAATAATAATGATATTTTTAGTGGTATTAAAATAGCTAATGAACATCGAGAAGAAGCTTTAGAAACAGAAAGATATATTCGAAATTACGTTCAAAATATGAATCTAACGGAAGCCGATATCTTATGGATTATTGGACAATTAAAAAGTTCATATAAACATGTTGAAATAGTTGAAGATTTATCTTTAGATGAAATTGATAGTTTATTAGAAATTATTAATTTAAAAAATAATTCCACTACTAAAGAAGAAGAACAAAAGAATGTAATTGTAAGTAAAGAGAAGAAATCAAAATTAAAAAAGGATGCAATTAAAAAAATATTAACTTTTGTAGTTGTGGGAAGTATGTCTTTATCCTTATTAAGTACATATAAAAAACATCAAGAAAAGAAAGAATTTATTAATAATATGGAAAGTTCGATTGAAACAATTATTAATCAAAATGATGAACCAATATCAGAAATTGCTTCATTAGCAGTTGATTTTGAAAAAAATCCTAATATAATAACGAAAAATGCTTCGCCAGTATATAGTGGTAATGAAATATACACTGATTATAACCCTAAAGGTATTGCTGAAGATATAAAAGATGTTACTAATATTAATTCAGATACTTTAGATTCCATGATTATATATACATTTTCTCATATGCAAGTAGATATAAATACTAAAATAAAAACAATGAATCAAGTATTTAAAGAGTTAGGTATAAACGAAGATTTTGTTAGTTATATGTTAAATAATGTTGAAATAGATAATAAAGAAGAAATAGCTGAACAAATTAAAAGTGGTAATAAAGATGTTTTAAATAAATTAGCTCAAGAATTTTTAAAGACAAAATATAATGTTTATTTAGAAGATTATGATAATATACAAGAAATAGGAGATAATATAAATGGACCAAGTAAACATTAATGTTATAACTTTAGATAATAATAAAAAATATGAAGTTATTGATCGAGTAATTATTGATAATAAAATATATTTACTCTTAATCAATGAAGAAGATGAAAAAGATAAATGCATTAGAAAATACATTAAAGAAGATGGTAAAGAAATGATAACCACTTTAGAATTAGATGAATTAGAAAAAGTATTAGAAATATTTACAAAGAAATATAAAGGAGATAGATAATAATGAAAGAAAAAAGAAATATAATACTTGGAATATTATTAATTATAGGAGTGTGTTTTTTAACAACTGGATGTAAATTTGAAAAAATAACTACGGAAGAATTTAAGAAACATTTTTCAGCTTTAGGCTATACAATTAGTGAAACAGAAGAAGCACCATATGAGTCTAAAACTTATGTAGTTGCATCTAAAGAAGATGTACCATATAAGATTGAATATTATGAATTTGAAAAAGAAGTAGATGCTAAAAAAGTATTAAAAAAATATGAAGATAGTATTGTAAATTATATTACTAGTGATTCTCAAAATCAAAAAACAACTGGTGCAATCATGGGTAAGATAGTAGCAGTTTCAGATAATGAATATATTGTTATGTCAAGAATTCAAAATACTTTGATCTTTGTTGCAGGTACTAAAGATTATCAACAAGAGATAGATAAATTACTTGGCGATATAACTTATTAATAGTATTGTTGAAAACAAAATAGTTTTCAACTTTTTTTATATAATAATTGAAAAATTATAAATTTTTAGATATACTTATATATGTAAGATAAAGAGGTTTTTATATGGCTAGTATTGGAGAACATTTTAAAACTAATAAAGATAACCTTATAAGTGATGAAAAAGCTATCATTAAAGGAGCGAATTATCGGATAACTATATTAAGTGAACGTTTAATTCGTTTTGAATATTCAACTGATGGTAATTTTTATAATGGAGAAACAGAAATAGTACATAATCGTAAATTTGACGTTCCTAAATTTAAAATAGAACAAGATGAAAAATTTATTGCAATTACTACTAAATACTTTACTTTACAATATGCTAAAGAAAAACCTTTTAAAGGTCCATCATTTGCTCCAGATTCAAATTTAAAAGTTAAATTAATTAATACGGATAAAATGTGGTATTTTAATCATCCGGAAGCTCGTAATTTTAAAGGTAGTGCATTTAGTATTGAAAACTTTTTAGATAAAACTGATTTATCTAATGGTTTATATTCAACTGATGGTTTTGCTGTTATTGACGATTCTAATTCCATGTTAATTGATGATAATGGTTATATGATACCTAATAATACTAATCGAGTAGATGTTTATTTATTTGCCTATCGAAGAGATTTTGGCCTATGTTTAAAAGATTATTTTACTTTAACGGGAAGACCTCCATTAGTACCTCGTTATGCTTTAGGTATATGGTGGAATAGAGATTTAATTTATAGTTTTGATGATATTAAAAAATTAATTGACGATTTTAAAAGATATGAAATACCTTTAGCAGTTTTATTATTAAGTGAATTTTGGCATAATAAAGATAAAAATAATTATAATTTATATAAAACAGGTTATACATTTAATAAAGAATTATTTCCAGACCCTAAAGAATTTATAACTTATCTTCATGATAGAAATATTCGTCTTGGTTTAAATTTAGATGGTAGTGAAGGCATTAATTCCTTAAATGATGGCTATTTAAATATGTGTGATGATTTAAATATTGAAAATGGTAAAGTTATTCCTTTTAGAGCTTTAGATGCTAATTTTATTAATTCCTATTTTTATAATTTAATTAATCCTTTAGATAAATTAGGTGTTGATTTTTATTGGCTTGATTCAAAAGATGAAGTTGTAACTAGAGTACTAAATTATTATCACTATAATAATTATAAGAAATCTAATGAAAAAAGAGGCATGATATTATCAAGAAATGGTGGTAGAGCAGCTCATTTATACCCAGTTCATTATTCAGGAGAAACAAAGGTTGGTTGGGATACTCTTAAATATTTACCATATTTTAATTCAACTGGTAGTAATATAGGTCTTTCTTGGTGGAGTCATGATGTTGGGGGATTTAAAAATGGTATTGAAGATGGCGAATTATATTTAAGATATGTTCAATTAGCTACTTATAGTCCTATATTTAGATTTAGTGCTAGAAGGGGAGCATATTATAAAAGAGAACCATGGCGTTGGGATTATAATACTTATAATATTGTTAAAGATTATTGTAGATTACGTCATCAATTAATACCTTATTTATATACAGAAAACTATAAATATCATGATACATTTTTACCAGTTATTCAACCATTATATTATTATTATCCCGAATTAATTGATGAACCAAATTATAAAAATGAATATTATTTTGGAACAGAAATGTTAATTGCACCGATTACTAGTCCTGAAGATAAAGTTATGAATCGAGCAGTTGAAAAATTATTTTTACCAAAGGGTGTATGGTATGATTTTAAAACTGGTAAAAAGTTTTTAGGTAATAAAAGATATGTAGCGTTTTATAAAGATGAAGATTATCCAGTATTTGCTAAAGCTGGAGCAATAATTCCACTTGCTATTAATGAAGAAAATATTAATAATACGTATTCGCCTCGAAAAATGGAAATAGATGTATTTCCAGGTAATAGTAATATTTATCGTTTATATGAAGATGATGGTATGTCTAGAATGTTTGAATATGGAGAATATATAATAACAGCGATTGAATTTAATTATAGTACAGATGATTATTCATTAAATATTCAACCAGTTGAAGGTAAAACTGGTATAATACCTGATAAAAGAGATTATATTATTAAATTTAGAAATACAAGACAACCAGCTAAAGTAAGTGTATCAGTGAATGATATTCCTAAAAAATATAATTCATATATCTTAGATAATGATTTTATAATTGAAATAAATGATGTTGATACTAGAAAACCATTAAGTATTAATTGTTCTGGTAAAGATATTGAAATCGATGCAGTTAGAATTATTAATGAAGATATTTATGGTATTATTAGTGATTTAAAAATAGAAACATTATTAAAAGAAATTATATCTTCAATAATATTTAGTGATATGCCAATAAGTCAAAAAAGAATAGCAATTAAGAAATTATCTTCATCAGGATTAAATCAAATATTCATTAAAATGTTTATTAAATTATTAGAATATATTGAAGAAATATAATACTTAAATTTAAAAAGTAGTACCTTATGTATTACTTTTTTTGTTAACTTATAAATTATAACTTTTCAACAAAATATTGACACTCGGGGGGGGTATTACATAATTATCTTATAAATAAAAAATAAACATAAGTTATTAACAACAAGATAGAAAAGGTTAGGATAATGAAAAAAATAAGAGTGAAATATTTTGTAGTAGGAATGTTATTAATATTAGAAATAATATCATTAACATTAATGTATAAAAGTAGTCATAATAAAGAAGTAGTATTAGATGAAGTAAAATTAAAAGACTTAATAAAAAATGATATGATATCGATAATGACAGATGAAACAGGAAAGGGAACATATACAGAATATACAAAAAGTAATACATTTCCAAATAAAAGTTATACATATAACTCAAGTAAAAGTCAATGTATAAATGAAAAAGGTAGTGTAGTAAATAATGTATTAACATTTGATGGAACAAAAGCAATATTAACATCGAATGAAGGAATGCATTGTACATTATATTTTGATAAAATAATTGGTCCATTAGGTACATTAAGAGAAAATGATGATGAAAACCAAATAACAGATGATTTAGTAGGAGGAATGTATCGATATCAAGGAACAGATGATGTCAATAATTACATATGTTTTGGAACAACTAAAAAAGATAAATGTACAAGTGGTACTGGTGAATATGGCGATGGAATAGACAAATATATGTACCGAATAATTGGAGTAACATCAGATGGAGAGTTAGCTTTAATAAAAGAAAGTGGTGCATGGTGGGATGCATCAATGGGTTCATATGATTGGGATGCTTCAATTTATGATAAAAATGTATGGGAGATTTCTGACATATATGAAGATTTAAATGGGCTAAATGAAGAAGCTACGTGGAATAGATTCATAAATAGTAAAAACTATGATTATTTACAAAATGGAAGTATATGGTTAGAAAGAATAAATGATCATACTTGGAAATATGGTGAAACAAAAGATTATGGAAATTACAATGGAGATACCATGTATGCAATAGAGAATGTCTTTACGAATAGTGTTAAAGCTAAAATAGGATTACAATACATACATGATTATTATTATGCCTATCCAGGTGGTAATCCAGGAAGCCTAGATAATGCTAAAACGTCATGGATATTTTTTAAAAACAATATAAATAATGGAGCACATGGGAGTGGTGATTTTTTCATAACTATGTATGGCTATCCTCCTGATTCTAGCACTTATGAAGCTTTGGCTGTAAATTCTAAGGGTCAAATGGTCAACGTTACCCCAAATGTATATGGTACTTTAGCACGTCCGGTATTTTATCTAAAGCCTGATACTGTACTAAAATCAGGAAGTACAGGAAGTATAAACGATCCATACATAATCGATGGAATGGAATCATTAGGAGAATTTTGTGATGGACAAACAAATATGGGAACATGTATGACTAATAAGAAAAGTACAATAGAAAAAGTAAAAAATTTAACTCCAAATGAAGTAGGAGGAATGTATCGCTATCAAGGAACAGATGGAGTAAATAATTGGATATGTTTTGGAGTGACTTATAATTGTGGTAGATATGAAGATTCAATAGATAGATATATGTACCGAATAATTGGAGTAACATCTAATGGTGAGTTAGCTTTAATAAAAGAAACAGGAATAAAGGAAAATCTAGCATCAATGGTTCAAACATCATTTCAATGGAATAATAAATATCGTGTAGATGAATCTGGATGCGGAAGTGATGGCTCAAAATGTACATGGCCATTATCAAGAATATACAATAGATTGAATGGATTATGTACATCAAGTAATGCTAATTGTACAGGAGAAGGAACAGGCTCAACTGGACAAACCAATATTTTTATAGGAAGTAATCATTATACTTATTTAAAAAGTGGAAGTACATGGTTAAATAAAATAGATGAAAATCATTCATGGAAATACGGAGATACATCAACGTTTGGTATTTACAATGGAGATAATGCATATTCAATAGAAAGCAAATTTACAACGAGCATACAAGCTAAAATAGGATTAATGTATTTATATGATTATTTATATGCTTATCCAGGAGGAAATCCAGGAAATGCTAGCACGGCCAAAACATCATGGATAGACCTAAGCAAAGATGGAATTTCCGAAATATCCTCTGAATGGCTATTAAGTAGATATTATTATAGTGGTCGAGATATTATTGATTGCAATATTATCAAGGACGGGTATAATATTACCGATGAACTTAATGGTGGAATTTATGGTGTACGTCCAGTATTCTATCTAAAACCTGATGTCAAAATATCAAATGCTGCAGGTAGTAAAAATGATCCCTTTACAATATCAGATTAAATACTTGTCAACGAAGACGTTAAAATAGAATAAACTTAACCCTGAGAGATAGCAATATCTCTCTTTTTTTGACATTTGAATTTGCAAATATATTAAAAATCACAATTATAATATAAAAGTATAACATGACGAATTTTTTTGCAATTGCAAAGAATTTCGTCATAAAAGAAGATAAACAATTGGAATATACAATTTTCTTTTAGAAGAAAATAGTTTAGATTTATAAAATGTTAAAAGTTATCAATAATTTGGTAGCTTTTTTATTTGATTGTATAAAAATCTTTTAAGAATAGGAAAAATAAAGATAAGAATATAGAAATATCTCTCTTTGTTTTTTTCTAAAAATGACTTGTTAAATATAAATTATTAGAGTATAATTAAATAAGAATAGAAGAGGTTATTATGTTAGGTGAAATATTAGAGATTAAAAATAATTATATTACTATCCAAATTCCTAAAGATGCTGGTAAACTTATGAATATGTATGTTAAAGTTGTTGATAGTAGTACAACATTTGTTGGAGAAATAATATCTATATCTAAAGAGAGTTTAGGTATTAAATTAATTGGTGAACTTAATAATAATTCTTTTAGATATGGTTTAACTAAGAATCCTTCTTTAAATGGCAAAGTTGAACTACTTAATGCTGAAGAAATAAAAGTTTTATTTGGTATCAATAATTATAAACCTAATAATAGCTTATATCTTGGAAAAAGTTATTTATATGAAAATTATCCTATTTACTTAAATATTAATAATCTATTTGCTAATCATTTTGTTATTTTAGGTAATTCTGGTTCAGGTAAATCTTGTGGTGTAGCAAGACTTTTACAAAACTTATTTTATAAAAAAGATGCTAGTCCTATTAATTCAACCTTTTTTATAATCGATGCTTATGGTGAATATCATGATGCATTTAGTAAAATAGATTATGTTAATCCTAATTTAAGATTTAAATATTATACTAGTGATACTAGTTCTCCTAACTTTTTAAAAATACCTTTATGGCTTTTAAGTGTTGATGATATCTGTTTATTACTTGAAGTTAATAGTAAGAATCAAATTCCAATTGTTGAAAAAGCATTAAAATTAGTTAGAATATTTGTAAAGAATGATGAAGAATCTAATAAATATAAAAATAGTATTATAGCTAAAGCTTTATTAGATGTATTTATTAATGGTAAATCATCTGCGTCAATAAGAGATCAAATCTATTCTATTTTAACTAAATATAATACTAAAGAATTAAATTTAAATAGTGAAATATATGTACCAGGATATACTAGACCATTAAAACAATGTTTAAATATTGATGCCACTGGTAAGATAAGAGAAACTGAATTAGTTATGAATTTTTTACAAAAATTTGTTTTAGAAGATTTAGAATTAAAATTGCCTGATATATCAATTCATTATACTTTAAAAGATTTATTATATGCTCTAGATTTTGCTTTAATTGATGAAGGTGTACTTAATAGTGAAAGAGTATATAATGTAGCAAATGAACTAAGAGTTAGATTAGCTACCATTGTTAATAGTGAATATTGTGATTTCTTTAATGTTGAAGAACATTATGATAGTGATGCTTACTTTAAAGAATTAACTACGATAGATGGAATGAAAGCTCAAGTTATTAATATCGATTTAGCTAATATTAATGATCGATTTGCAAAAGTTATTGCTAAAATCTATTCTAAATTTATATTTGATTATGAAAAAAATAGCAATGATAGAGCTAAAAATCCTGTTCATATAGTCTTAGAAGAAGCTCATAGATATGTTCAAAATGATACAGATGTTCAAATACTTGGTTATAATATATTTGAAAGAATTGCTAAAGAAGGACGTAAATATGGTGTTATGTTAGTTCTTATTTCTCAAAGACCATCAGAGTTATCTCAAACCGTATTATCACAATGTAGTAATTTCTTAATATTTAAAATATCTCATCCATCAGATATTGAATACATAAGACCAATGATACCATTTATAGATGATTCTTTAATTGAAAAAATAAAAAATCAACAAGTAGGTAATGCTTTAATTTTTGGCAATTGCTTTTCTTTCCCAACAATCGTTAACCTAGATTTAGCATCCCCTCTTCCTGCAAGTCACAGTAGTGATATTGCTAATTGTTGGTTTTAAAGATACTTAAATGTATCTTTTTTTATGTAAAATAAAACTTGTTAATGAATTAAATAACATTTATAATATTAGTAATGGAGGAGTGTATATATGGATAATGTAACTTTATTACCAGCTGATAAATATATTGTTATTAATAAAAGTATTTTAACTGATAATGATCGAAATATAATTGTTAATTTATATGCACCTTTAATTGGTTCTTTAGCAGTATCACTATATTTTTCTTTATGGAATGATTTAGGATATTTAAATATTATTAGTAATGATTTAATTCATCATCATTTGATGACTAATTTAAAAAGTGGTATAGGTACCATTAAAATGGCGAGAGAATCACTTGAAGCTTTTGGCTTATTAAAAACTTATGTTAAAAAAGGAGAAGTAAATGAATATATATATGAGTTATATTCGCCTCTTACTCCTCAAGAATTTTTTAATCATCCAATATTAAATATTGTTTTATATAATAATATTGGTGATAAAGAATATGAACATTTAAAAAATATGTATAAATATCCTAAATATGATTTAAAAGATTATGAAGATATTACTAAAAAATTAGATGAAGTATATGATACTAGTCATTTTAATATTATTGAAGATTTAAAAGATAATAAAACAAGTAATATAAGTGTTGAAAATAGAATTAATTTTGATGAAATAATTGCTAATATACCTAAAAATATTATTAATGAAAGAGCATTTAATAAAAAGACAAGAGAATTTATTAATAATTTAGCTTTTATTTATAATATTGATACTTTAAAAATGTTAGAGTTAATAAGAAGTGTTATAAATGAATATGGTAATATTGATAAAAATGGTTTAAGATTAATTGCTCGTAAAGATTATCAATTTAAAAAAGGTAGTTTACCAACTCTTGTTTATAGAACTCAACCAGAATATTTGAAAAATCCTTTAGGAGATAATTCGAAACGTGGTCGATTAATTGCAGTATTTGAAAATACTAGTCCTTATGATTTTTTAAAAAGAAAAAATGGGGGAGTTAATCCTACACCAAGTGATTTAAAATTAATTGAGCAATTATGTTTAGATTTTGAACTACCTACCGCAGTAGTTAATGTCTTAATTGATTATGTTTTAAGAATTAATAATAATAAACTAAGTAAAAGTTATGTTGAAACAATAGCTAGTCAATGGAATAGAGCAGGATTAAAAACCGCTAAAGATGCGATGGAATTTGCGGAAAAAGAATATCATAAAAATAATAAGAAAACTAGTAAAGAAGTTAAGGGTAAAGTTATTAAAGATGTACCAGTATGGGTTGATAAAAAGATTGAAGAAGGTACAATGACTGAAGAAGAAGAAAAAGAATTAAATGATTTATTAAAGGAGTTTAAGTAGTATGGATTTTAAAAATAGTAGTAGAAGTTATAAAATTAATCAAGAAGAGATATATCATAATGCTTGTGAAGATGAAAATTATAAAGCTTTAGTAAAAAGATTAAAAATAACTAGTGAGCAAGCTTTTAATAATACAGTAAAATTACAAGATTGTGCCCAAGAATTAAAAAATTGTAAAGGATGTAGAAATCTTTATAATTGTCAAAATGCTGTACCTGGTCATGTCTTTTTTCCAAATGTTAAAGAAAGTAATTTAGTTTTTTCTTATGTACCATGTAAGTATCAAAAACAAGCAATTAAATCTATTAATGAAAAAAATACTACTAATAATGTTTTAAAAAATGCTCGAATGAAAGATTTAAAAGTTACTAAGAATAGAGCTGAAGTTATTAAATGGATAAAAGCTTATTTTGATAATTATAATCCTTACGAATTTAGTAAAGGTTTATATCTTCATGGTAATTTTGGTACGGGTAAATCTTATATAATTGCAGCTTTATTTAATGAAATAAAAAATAAATATAATGTTGAAACAGAAATTATTTATGTTCCTGAATTATTAAGAAGATTAAAAGAAAATTTAAATGTAGTTGGAGAAAAATTAGATTATTTAGAACATGTACCTTTATTACTTTTAGATGATATTGGAGCTGAAAAAGTAACAGAATGGGGTCGAGATGAAATTATTGGAACAATTTTACAAACAAGAATGAATAATGGTTATCCAACTTTCTTTACATCTAATTTAAAATTAGATGAATTAGAAAAAGCTTTAAGTATAACTAAAGATAGTGAAGATACTTTAAAAGCTAAAAGAATATTAGAAAGAATTAAATATTTAACTTGTGATATTGAGTTACTAGGAAATAATTATCGGGAAGAAAATAATTAAAAAAACAAAACATTAGTTCGATTTATGTTGACAACTGAAAAAAACTAAGATAAAATGAATTTATCAGAGAGTTTATTAAAGGAGAAAATATGAAATCAAACAAAGATATAAAAGAAAAAGATAATGATAAAGCTCTAGAACAAGTTTTAAAAGATATTGAAAAACAATTTGGAGCAGGAGCTATAATGAAACTTGGTACTGATGAACATATTAAAATTGATGTAACTAGTACTGGTTCAATAGCTTTAGATATTGCTTTGGGAGTTGGAGGATTTCCAAAGGGCAGAATTATTGAAATATATGGACCTGAATCATCAGGAAAAACAACTATAGCATTACATGCGATTGCTGAAGTTCAAAAAAATGGTGGACGAGCAGCATTTATTGATGCTGAACATGCTTTAGATCCAGTTTATGCTAAAAGTTTAGGAGTTAATATTAATGAACTTTTAATTAGTCAACCGGATACTGGAGAACAAGCTTTAGAAATATGTGATGCTTTAGTTAAAAGTGAAGCGATTGATATAATAGTTATTGATTCAGTTGCAGCATTAGTACCTCAAGCTGAAATTGATGGTGAAATGGGCGATAGTCATGTTGGACTTCAAGCTCGATTAATGTCCCAAGCTTTAAGAAAATTATCTGGTACCTTAAATAAAACAAATACTACAGCTATTTTTATTAATCAATTAAGAGAAAAAGTTGGTGTTTTATTTGGTAATCCGGAAACAACACCAGGTGGAAGAGCATTAAAGTTTTATTCAACAATAAGACTTGATATAAGAAGAGGCGAACAAATAAAACAAGGAGAACAAGTTTTAGGAAATAGAACTAATATTAAAGTTGTAAAAAATAAAGTAGCCCCACCATTTAAAACTGCTTGTGTTGATATTATGTATGGCGAAGGAATTTCTCATGAAGGCGAAATAGTAGATATTGGAAGTGAACTTGATATAATTGAAAAAACCGGAGCATGGTATGCTTATAAAGGAGAAAAGATTGGTCAAGGTAAAGAAAATGTCAAAGCGGTTTTAAGAGGAAATCCTGATATGGCATTAGAAATTGAAGAAAAAATATATGAACATTATGGATTTAAGAATAAAAAACAAGAGGGAGAAGCCAAATAAAAGCTTCTTCCTTTTTTATGGTAATGTATATTTTACTTGCTAAACAAAATTATTTTTATTATAATTAAAGTGTAGATAATTATTATTTTATTTATATAAAGAAATGGAGTGAGAAAATGGAAAATATAGCCGTTCCTATCTTATTTCTATTTCTTGGAATTTTTATTGGTGTACTAGCCTTATTTATTATTAATCATTTAAAAGGTGTTAGTGCTGAAAAAAATGCTAATAAATTATTAGAAGAAGCTAAAAAAGAAGCTGAAAAACATAAAAGAGATTCGCTTTTAGAATTAAAAGAAGAATCATATAAATTAAAACAACAAACAAATGAAGAAATTAAAGAAAAAAAACAAGAGATTAAAGAAAGTGAAGATAGATTAATTGGAAGAGAAAATAGTCTAGATAAAAGAGAAGAAATTCTTCAAAAAAAAGATCTTGCTTTAGAAGAAAAAGAAAATAATTTGTTAGTTAAACAACAAAGTTTACAAGAAAAAGAAGATAAGATTGATAAAATATTAAAAGAAGAATTATCAGAATTAGAAAAAATTAGTGGGTTGAGTAAAGATAAAGCTCATGATTTAATTATGGCTAAAGTTGAATCAGAGATGTCTTTAGAAATAGCAGAATATATTCGTGAAGAAGAAGAAAAAGCTAAAATTACAGCAAATGAAAAAGCAAAACAATTAATAGTCAATAGTATGGAAAGGTATTCTGATGATATTGTATCAACTCAAACTGTAAGTACTATTGATTTACCAAATGATGAAATGAAAGGTAGATTAATTGGTCGTGAAGGAAGAAATATTCGTACTTTTGAATCAGTAACTGGTGTTGATTTAATTATTGATGATACACCTGAAGCAATTGTTATATCATCATTTGATCCATTAAGAAGGGAAATAGCAAAAATAACTATTGAAACTTTAATTAAAGATGGAAGAATTCATCCAAGTAGAATTGAAGAAGTTTATGAAAAAACTTGTAAAGATGTTCATAACAAAATTACAGAAATTGGTAATAATGCAATTACTGATTTAGGTATTACTAAAATGGATAGTGAATTGATTAATTTAGTAGGTAAACTTAATTTCCGTACTAGTTATGGTCAAAATGCTTTACAACATTCCATTGAAGTTGCTAATCTATGTGGTTTAATGGCTTCTGAAATTGGTGAAAATGTTACATTAGCTAAAAGAGCAGGTTTATTACACGATATTGGAAAAGCAATTGATTTTGAAATTGAAGGTAGTCATGTTGAAGTTGGTGAACAAATTGCTAAAAAATATCATGAAAATGAAGTAGTAATTGATGGCATTGTATCTCATCATGGTGATGCAGAACCAAAATCCATTATTGCTGTTTTAGTTTCAATCGCGGATACTTTATCAGCAGCAAGACCTGGAGCTAGAAATGATTCATTAGAAAATTATATTAAACGTTTAGAACAACTAGAAGAAATCGGTAACTCTTTTGAAGGCGTTGAAAAAGCTTATGCAATGCAAGCTGGTAGAGAAATAAGAGTTATGGTTAAACCAGGAGAAATTGATGATTTAGCAAGTTATAAAATTGCTAGAGAAATGAAAGAAAAAATTGAATCTGAGATGCAATATCCAGGTACAATTAAAATAACTGTAATAAGAGAAACAAGAGCTCAAGAAGAAGCAAAATAATGCTTCTTTTTTACTATTTAACTAGTTTTGGGGGTGATGTAAAGTAAATGTTGGAAAAAAATAAGAGAAAATACAAGTTATATAAATTAAATTTGTATTTTTTTAATTT
>CANQBF010000008.1 GCA_947588895.1 uncultured Bacilli bacterium
TAGATGAACTCACTTCGTTCGCCCTTGATTTTTCTTTAGTCCTTTTTTTGATGTCTCCTATTTGGGGTTCACATCAAAAACTAGATTTTTTTAAACATCTATTTTAATACCTTTCTTTTTTAAAATAATTTTTCTTAAAAAATCAATAGGGATAACTGTAAAAGCTAGACAAATAACAAAGATAAGTTCAAAGATAGTCATACCATAAGTTCTAAATAAATCATGGCCATTATAAATTAAATATATTTGAACAATAGTAATAAATAAGAAAACAAATAAGAATACTTTATTTTTAGTAATATTAGATAAAATATTTAATCTTTCAGTTCGAGCATTGAAAGCATTAAAGATACCAATAAAAATAAATAAAGCAAAATATGATGTCATAAAATGTTTATAATCACTTCTAACTATTTCTTTAAATATTGGTAATTTTAAAAATAAGATACAAAGTAATGCTGAATAAAAACCATTGATAATAATTTGACTATACATATATTTATTGATTATAGCTTCATCTCTTTTTTTAGGTCTTTGCTCCATATAATATTTTAAAGGATATTCATAAGAGAAAGCTAGTCCTGCAAAAGTATCCATTATCATATTAAGCCATAACATTTGAATAATTGTAATTGGTGTACTAATTCCAATATAAGAACCAACAATCGATAAGAAGAGAGCAGTCATATTAACAGTTAACTGATAAATAACAAATCTTCTTATACTTTTAAAAATTGTTCTTCCATATAATATAGCTTTACTAATAGATAAAATATTATTATCTAATATAACAATATCACTAGCTTCTTTAGCTACTTCAGTACCACTTCCCATGGCAAATCCCACATTAGCTTTTTTTAACGCTGGAGCATCATTAACGCCATCTCCAGTCATTCCAACAACTAAATTCATTTCTTCTAAAATCGAAACTAAGCGACTTTTATCTTGAGGTAAAGCTCTAGCAATAACTTTTATATTTTGAATTTTTCTTTTGATATCTTCGGTATTAAGTTTATTAAATTCTTCACTTGATAAAACAATATCATTAGGACTATTTACAATACCTGAATCAATAGCAATATTTTTAGCTGTATCTTTTGCATCCCCCGTAATCATTATGACATTAATACCAGCATTTCTAATTAAACTAATACCTTCTTTAGCTTCTGATCGAAGTTCATCTTTTAAAGTTATAAAACCAATAAACGTTAAATTATTTAAAGTAGTACCTTTACATAAAGTTAAAACTCTTATTCCTTTTTTTGTATAATTTTCTATTTCTTTTAAAATTAATTTATTATTTAAAATAATTTTTTCTTTACCATCACTTGTAAGATATTTAGTACATTTAGGTATTAATATTTCACTAGCACCTTTTAAATATATATCTTTATCAATATAAATAGCACTATATTTATGAACACTATCAAATGGTATTTTTTTATCTATTTTAATATTACTATTATTATTTTTTAAAAATTTAATTAAAGCTTTATCTGTTATATTACCACCAATAACTTTATTTTCACTAATTACTGATTCATTATTTAAAATAATTGCTTTATAAACATCATCATATAATTTACTTCTTTTAAGTTCACTTTCATTTTTAAATTTTCTTAAATCATAAGAAATAAAATTAGTTACTTCTAATTCTCCTTTAGTTAATGTTCCTGTTTTATCAGTTAATAAATAATTTATATTACCACTTGTTTCAATACCAGTCATCTTTCTTACTAAAACATTATCTTTAAGCATTCTTTTCATATTAGATGATAATACTAAAGTAATCATCATAGGTAACCCTTCCGGAACGGCGACAATAATAATAGTAACAGCTAAAGTTAAAGCATAAATTAAATGATTTAATATTATTTTAGGAGTAGTAATAGTAGTTATTATTAAATTAAAATCAAAATTATTTTCAATAATTATTTTATTAAAAAGATAAGAAAGTGAAACAACAAAAGCCCCAATATAACCAATTTTACTAATTATTTTAGCTAAACCATATAATCTTAATTTAAGTGGTGAAGTAGGGTCTTTACTTTGAATTTCTAAAGATATTTTACCATATTCAGTATTAGTACCTACTTTTAAAACAAGCATTTTACCATTACCATTGGTAACAATCGAACCACGATATAATTTTTGATTAACCAATTTTTTTATATCTTTAGCTTCACCAGTTAAACTTGCTTCATTACAAGAAATATTACCACTTATTAGTTTCCCATCAGCAGGTATAGAATCGCCTAAATTAAGAATAACTATATCTCCAACAACAACTTCATCAATAACTATTTCTTTTAAGATTTTATTTCTTAAAACTTTTACTTTTATTTTACTCGCTTCATTTTGTAATCGTTTAAAAGCTTCTTCACTACCATATTCAGAAATAGTGGAAATAAAAGACGCTAAAAAAACAGCAATAGCAATACCTATGGTTTCATACCAATCATATTTGGAAAAAATAAAAAGAATCTTAATACCTAGAGCAATTAATAATATTTTAATAATAGGGTCTCCTAAAGATTCTAATAATAATTTCCAAAATGTTTTTTGCTTAACTTTAACTAATTCATTATTTCCGTTTTGCTTCCTACTAACTAATACTTCATCATCACTAAGACCATTATAATTAATCATTATTCCTTTAGTCACCCAATTAAATATATGATGTCTCTTTATAATATATGCGAAAGTTATAATTGTGTTCCAGTATTTTTAAGCAAATAAAAAATTAGGGTAGCTTATAATATTATAATAACTTTTAAATAAGATTTTGATAGTAATAATATTTTTGCTATTATCTGATAATATACTAAAAAAGACGCACCTATAGTAGTAATACCAAAATATTTTTCCCTAATTAGATGATGTTTTCACATCTTCTATAATTAATATAACATAGTAAATATAGATAAGCAAGAGGACATTTCGTTTAATGATAAATAAAATACTTTACAATAGATGTAAAATATGATTTAATTAGTTTACAGGAACTTAAGTGCGTCGCCGACACCATACAGGGGGTTTTGGAAAACAAAATGCTGGAGGTGATGGTCGTGAAATCAAAAACTCTAATCAGATTTTTGATATTAATGATATTAATGTTGCTATATATAATTATAGTAATTATTAAAAAAGACGCACCTATAGTAGTAATACCTTAGGTAGCGTCAAATAAAGAATTTTAGGCGACGTAAAACTTACGTTTCCTGTAAATAGTATACTACAAGTTGATGGGTAGATACAAGAGATTTTTAACTGGTATAAAAATATCAGTTTTTATTTTATAAAACGCTTTACAACAAATGTAAAATATGATTTAATTAGTTTACAGGAAGCTGAATGCGTCGCCTTAAAACCAAAATTCAGGGGAGGTACCAATGAAGGAGGTGACGAGGTTATGAACTCAAAAACTTTAAATAAGATTTTGATAGTAATAATATTTTTGCTATTATACATCATGATTATATACATCAAAAAAGACGCACCTTCAGTAGTAATACCTAGGTAGCGTCAGCCAAAATTCAGGTGACGTTTTTCACGCCTTCCTGTAAATAGTATACTACAAGTTGAGGGGTAGATACAAGTTTAATTAGTTAATTTTCTAGAATAATAGCAATAATATTATTCTTTTTTAATTGTATAAATGTGTCAAAATGTATAGTAATATAAAATTACTAATTGTTAATAATTTAAAAATAATATAATCTATATTATATAGGGTGTGATATAGATGATATGTAAGAATTGTGGAAAAAATAATGAAAATAGTAACAAATTTTGTTTAAATTGTGGTGCTCTACTTGAAAATAATGTTGGAATAAATAATTCAGTCAATTTAAATAATAATAGTAATGATAATAATAAAATACCAACTTCAAATAATAGAAGTATAATATTAATAATTTTAATGATTTTAATATTTATTTTAGTATTACTTGAAATAGGATATATTAATTATAAAAATACTAATTCTAATACAAATAATAGTGATAATAATAGAGTTCAAACTATTGAAGAAAGAATAGAAGAATTAAAGAATGCAGGTTATGAAGAAGTTATAACTAATAATATAAATATTAATACTGAATTAAATAATAATGAAATTATTAGAAGTTTTGATACTACTAATGGACTTGAAAAACTTTATGAAGGAACTAGTAAAAAATATGATAATTTTACAATTAATCTTAAAGATGGAATAGTAGTATTTAATGATAATGAAAATCAAGAGTTAAAGAAAGAAATTAATGTTAATAATATTAGAAATGTTTATATAACTGATTTAACTTGTGGTGGCGAAGTTGACTTAATATTATTAGATGTTAATGGTAAAATTTATGTTTTAAATTCATTAAATACAAATAGTACCTTAAATGAATTAGTTTTAGATGGTATTCAAAATATTACATCTACAAATACTTATATTGATATTTTACAATGGAAACAAGGAATAGATACATGTAGTGTAGAATATAAAATAGTTGGAATTGCTAGTGATGAAAATATGTACTTTATAGATTCTAATGAAATAGTAGATACTAAAGAATTATATACAACGTTAAATAATATTAATAATTCACAAGATATAAAATTATATTTAAATAGAGATATTGAAATAAATGGAGTAATAGAAAGTTATAAATTAAAGATGTTAGTAGGTAATAAATATATATTAACAAGTGATGATTATTTATATAATATTGAAAATAATAATTTAATAAATGATAAAAAAGTACAATTAATATTAAAAAATGAAAGTAATAATTTAACTAAATATGTTATCATATTTAATGATAATAATAGTGTTGAATTTTCTGAATAATAGTAAAATATTATTCTTTTTAATTGTATATAAATGTCAAATTGTACATTAATAGACAGTTTCTAATTGCTAATAAGTTAAAAATAATATAATCTAATTGTAGAGAGTGTGATATATATGATATGTAAAAATTGTGGGGCAAATAATGAAAATAGTAATAAATTTTGTTTAAATTGTGGTAAACCATTAGATAATAATGATGTAATAAATAATCCAACAAATTCAAATAGTAGTATTAATAATGTAAGTAGCAATAATGTTAATACTCCTCTAAATAATCAAGTAAATAATAATGTTAATAATCCAATAAATAACAATAATATGAATAATATATCTAATAATGGTAATGTAAATAATAATAATAATAATAATAATATCATACCAGTTATAGTAATAGGAGCAATAATAATATTAATTGTAGTGGTAGGATTAGTAAGTAAAAATTTGCTAAA
The DNA here is from genome assembly GCA_947588895.1 of uncultured Bacilli bacterium. GTDB lineage: Bacteria > Bacillota_I > Bacilli_A > RF39 > UBA660 > SIG200. Next base: position 5,290 of record CANQBF010000008.1, read on the forward strand.
TAATAATGATCAAAATAATAATACTAACAATAATAGTAACATAAATGACAATACTTCTAATAATGAACAAGAAGATAATAGTAATTCTATTGAAAAGAGAATAGAAGAATTAAAAAATGAAGGATATCAAGAAGTTGAAATAAGTTATAATTTAGAAAAATTAACAACTACTTTAGAGCAAAATTATGAACCATTTCACAAAATTACAAATAATGAAAAATCACTTATTCCAGTAGATAGTGACTTTGATAGTGTTTTAGATGGCAATATTTTAATTGAAATTGAAAATAATATATTATATTTTGGCAATGGTACTGAAAAGTTTGCTAGCAATATAAATGATGTCGAAAGTGTTTATTATATAGATAGGGAATATGCTGGTGATAGAGAATTTGTAATGTATATTAAAACTCTATCAAATAAAACATATGAATATATTGGTGGTCCAGTAGGATTCTTTAGCAATACGAAAGAATCTATTAATGACATTAAATTATACAATAATAATTTATCGATAAATTTTGTGAAATATTATGAATGGTGGTATGGATTTGATTGCGTTAATGATTTTCATATTTTAGTTGGAGAAGATGTTAATGGAGAACAATACATAGTACCGAGTGGAATAAAATATTCGGACTTAAAATATAGTACTAATTCTAAATTTTATATTACTAATGATAACTACTTAATAGATATTTTTACTGGGAAAAATGTTAATGATTCAAAAGTATTGCATGTATTTGCAAAAGATGATGGATGGAATTGTGATACATTTGAATATGTTATTATATTTGAAGATGGTACTGAAGAAAAAATTTAAATTTATTGAATTTCAAGAATAATACTAAAAATATTATTCTTTTTTTATTTTAAATTATTTTATATAATTATATTGGTGGTATAAATGATATATGATCTTATAAAGGAATATGATAGTAAAGTTATAAAGTATTATTTATTATTAAATAATTATAATATAGCTAATATAAGTAAAGATGAATTAAATAAAGTAGAGAAAGAGTATAATGATTTAGAAAATACTATTATTAAATTAAGAGAAGAAATAAATAAAATAACATATACTACTTTAGAAATAGTAGTAGATGTAGAAGAATTAAAAAGAAATTGTATTGAAATAATTAATAATAATTTTAATACTAAAGATATAATAAAATATATTAAAGAAGCTAAAGAACTGATAGATAAAGAATTAGAACAAAATAAAAGACCTAGTAGATTACTAGCTCTTGATAGTTTTATAAAAGAATTTTTAGAACATATCCTTGGTTTAACAATTTAACTTTCTTCAATAAAGTTTTTAGATTTATGAGGTTCATCAAATAATAGATTAGGATAATTTTGTTGTCTTAATGCTTCATATACAACAATGGCTACAGTATTAGAAAGATTTAAGGCTCTAACATCACTAGTCATAGGTATTCTTAAACATCTATCAATATAAGGTTTTAATATTTTGGGAGGAATACCAGTAGATTCTTTACCAAAGAAAAAATAAATATTTTTAGAAGTATCACTATAATCAAAAGAAGTATGTGGTTTATGTCCATATCTTGTTAAGAAATAATATTCACCCTTATTCTTTTGAAAAAATTCATCAATATTTTCATATAAAGTATAATGACATTTATCTATATAATTAACACCACTTCTTCTTACATATTTATCATCTAAACTAAATCCTAGAGGTTTAATTAAATGTAAATGAGTATTAGTAGCAATACAAGTACGCATTATATTTCCGGTATTAGTAGGTATTTCCGGTTCAAATAAAACAACATTAATCATAATAAATCACCAAAAATATTATAATAGAGTTAGAATTAATTGTCAAAAAATAAGATTTAGTTTATAATTATTATGGTGGTAAAAATGGCAAAGAGAAAAAAATCAAGAGAAGCTAGTAGTAAAGGAATGAGTAATGAATTAGTTGGTTTAATTCTTGCTATCATTGGAATTATTGGCTTAGGTTTTGGTTATGTTGGAACATTAATTAAAGAATTTGCCATGTTTTTACTAGGAACTTGGTGGATAGTTTTTGATATATATTTAGTACTTGTAGGTATATATATGTTATTTAAAAGAAAATTACCTAAGTTTTTTTCATCAAGATTAATTGGCTTTTATTTAATAATGATAGTAATATTAGTAGCAAGTCATTTTACCTTTTTAGATAAAATTGGTAAAGTATCAGAAATATTAAAAATAACATTAGACCAATTTATGGATAGAATTACAACTATAGATATTTCTAATTCAATATTAAATGCTGGTAGTTCATCTATTGCTATTGGTGGTGGTTTAATTGGTGCTGTATGTATTAGTATTTTATATTTCTTATTTGCTAAAGCAGGAACGATTGTTGTTTTAGTAGTTATGGCTTTATTTGGTTTTATTCTTTTATTTGATATTACTTTAAGTGATGTAATTGATAAGATTAAAGCCTTTATTAAGAGAAATCGTGATGATAGAGAAGAAAAAGAAGATAATGATAATGAAAATGATAATATAGATTCTATTAAAAATAATGAAAAAGAAGAAATACCAGAAAAACATTTTGAAGATAAAGAAGAAAGTATTGTTGTTTCAAGTTTAGCTAATATTAAAAATCATCATGAAGATGTAAAAGAAGAAGTAAGTGAAGTAGTTGATGCTGAAGTTATAAATGAAGCGGAAATAATATCAAATGCTCCATATAAATTACCACCATTGAATATTTTAAATGAAGTTAAGAAAGAAAAGAAAACAACACTTGATAGTCATACTTTAAATAATAGAACCGTATTAGAAACAGTCTTAAAAGATTTTCAAATTACAGCTAGAGTAGTGGATATTCATGTTGGACCTGCTGTTACTCAATATGAAATTGTTGTTCCAGCTGGTACCAAAGTAAGTAGAATTTTAAATATTAATAAAGAAATAGCTTTAGCTCTTGCTGCCAAAGATGTTCGTATTGAAGCACCGATTCCCGGAAAAAGTACAATAGGTATTGAAATACCTAATCAATCAATAAGTGCTGTATCATTTAGAGAAATAATTGAAGCTAATCAAAGTGTTAAAGATAAATATGATATAATGGTTACTTTAGGTAAAAATTTAATGGGTAAACCTATTGTAGCAGATATGGCAAAGATGCCTCACCTTTTAGTAGCAGGTTCTACTGGTTCTGGTAAATCAGTTTGTATTAATTCTATTATTTGTTCTATATTAATGAATTATAATCCTAATGATGTTAAATTAGTTTTAGTTGACCCTAAAAAAGTAGAACTTACAAATTATAATGGAACACCACATTTATTATGTCCTGTTGTAAATGACCCAAAGAAAGCATCATTAATGTTACAAAATGTTGTAAGAGAAATGGAAAGAAGATATGATGTCTTTAGTGAAAAAGGGGTTAAAAAGATAAGTGAATATAATGCTTATATTGAAAAAGAAAATAAAAAACATCCAGAAACGCCACTTAATAAAATGTTTTATTTAGTTGTTATTATTGATGAACTTGCTGATTTAATGTTAGTTGCATCTAAAGAAGTAGAAGATTCAATTATGCGAATTACGCAAATGGCAAGAGCAGCTGGTATTCATTTAATCGTTGCCACCCAAAGACCATCAACTGATGTTATTACTGGTGTAGTAAAAGCAAATATTCCATCAAGAATATGTTTTGCTGTAGCTAGTCAAATTGATTCAAGAACAGCACTAGATATGAGTGGTGCTGAAAAATTACTTGGTAAAGGTGATATGTTATATTTACCAATGGGGGAAAATCAACCAACTCGTATTCAAGGTTGCTATATATCTGATGAAGAAATTAATAGATTAATTAATTATTGCTCAAAACAAATTGCTGTTCATTATGATGATACAATTACATCAAGTAATGTATCAACAACTGAAGCAAGTGGAAGTGGTAATGGTGAGGATGGTTATGATGACCCAATGTATAATGAAATAGTAGAATTTGCTATGCAAACAGGTAAAATTAGTGCATCTTTAATTCAAAGAAAATTCCGTTTTGGATTTAATCGAGCAGCAAGAATGATTGACTTACTAGAATCAAGGGGAATAGTTGGACCTCAAAATGGTGCTAAACCACGTGAAGTATTGAAAAAATATAATAATGATGAGGAAGAATAGAAATATTCTTTTTCTTCTTGACATAAAATGTTTATTAAAGAAAATAAAAGTTTACAAAGAAAAAGCTATTGTGATAAAATTAAAATGAAAGGGTTGATTAAAATGGCTCAAAAGAAAAAAACAGTGTCTAAAAATAGTAGTATAAAAAAAGAAAATGCAACTATGGCTAGCTCTAAAAATTATCTAATTGCCTTTGTTATATTATTTGGTAGTATTCTTTTAGCATTATATTTATTTTCTTGGTATAAAGTTAAAAGAGATGAAAAACTTATGAATAGTTATTTAATTACTACAAATACAATTGAATCAAATATAAAAGATTTAAATTCATTAACCCAAGTAAGACAAGAAGCACCAAATTCATATTTTATTTATTTTGGTTATACAAATGATGAAGATGAATATAATTTAGAGAAAAAATTAAAAAAAGTTATTGATAAATATAAATTAAATGATATATTTTATTATTTTGATGTAACTGATTTAAAAGAAAATAATAAAGATTATTTAAATAAAATAGAGAAAAATTTAAATATAAAAGATTTAGCTAATGTACCAGCAATTATTTATGTACGTAATAATGAAATATTAGAAGATAATATTATTGTTGGTAAAAATAATAAGATGTTAAATATTAATGATTTTAATAAATTGTTAGATATTTATGATTTTGATGTAATAAAATAGGCGAATACATCTACGGGTAAATTAATTATCTCATACATTAATGTAGGAGGTAATTTTTTTATGTTATTTGATAATAACGATGTTGATTTAGATTTTACATTACTTAATTTAGCAGGTATGCCAACTAAAGATTTAATGAGTATGAATAATTTTAATCAAAGTACTAGTAATATTTTATCAGCTAAAGAAGGATTTTTAAGAGGAAATATGTTTAAAAATGAATATAAACCATATCGTAATTTAACTTATATTGATATTAAACCTAAAAATGACAGAGAAGCTAAATTATATAATGTAATGCAATTTGCTTTTGCTATTAATGATATGAATCTTTATTTAGATTTACATCCTGATGATAGTAGTGCAATGATGCTTTTTGAAGAATTTGTAAAAGAAGAAAGAAAAGCAAAGAAAGAATATGAGGAAAGTTATGGTCCACTTACAGTAACTCATACTAAAGGTAATGACTTTGATTGGATTGATAACCCATGGCCTTGGGAAAATTTAGGAGGTAGTATGTATGTTTAAATATGTCAAACACACTAATTATCCAATATCAATTAAAAAGAAAGATTTAAGAATGGCTAAATATCTTTTAACACAATTTGGTGGAGCAAATGGTGAACTTGCTGCAGCAATGCGTTACTTTAGTCAAAAATATACTATGCCTGATGATAAAGGTAAAGCTTTATTAAATGATATTTCAACTGAAGAATTAGGACATTGTGAAATGATTTGTACAATGGTACATGAACTTACTAAAAATGCAACAGTAAAAGAATTAGAAGAAGCAGGTTTAGGTTCATATTATGCTGATCATAATAAAGGAATATATCCAGTTGATGCTTCAGGAGTTCCATTTACTGCTACTTATTTTGCTGTAACGGCTGACCCGATTGCTGATTTAATGGAAGATATGGCAGCAGAACAAAAAGCAAGAGCAGTATATGAAAATTTAATTAATTTAACTGATGATGAAGATGTTTTAGCACCACTTTTATTCTTAAGACAAAGAGAAGTAGTTCATTTTAATCGTTTTAAAGAATTATATGAATATTATAAAAGTAAAGGATATTAAATTGTTAAATTTAAAATAAAAAATGTTGGTTATCAACATTTTTTTGGTATATGAATTATATAATTAATTTTAATTGGATTTAAATAATGAACTCTTGTATAACCGGCGATAATATCGGCAGCTTGGACTAAAAAATTATAGTAAGAATTTTTATGTTTAACAGTTACTTTTAAATTACTATTGATAATATTTTTAAAAGATATATTATTTCTTATATTAGACATACCATATTTTAATTCTTCATATATACTATTTTCTAAAATATAATAGCCATTACTTTTATAATTACTTTCATCTATATATATAATTAATTCTAAGTCAATATTGGGGTTAATTATTTTTTTATTAATTAATTCTTTAATAACATTTTTAATAAGTATTTTAATAGCATAATCTAAGTATCTACCTTTAGATTTACTATTTTTCATAATATTAGGATATACTTTATTATTATCAATGATAATGGCAAAAGTAAAATATTTTTCTAAATAATCTAAAAAATTATGAAGATAACAATTACTTAAATTATTATATTTTAATTCTTTCTTAGTTTTACGTCCTTTATTTGTTTTATCAACAATATTTTGATATTCTTTATTAAATTGTTCTTTATTTGTTAAAGCTAAACCACCAAAAGTCATTATATTATCTCTTTTGGATAATTGTCCTGAGTCATCAATAGCAAGATAAATTGTTGGGTTAGTATTATTCATATAAGTCCTTTCTACTACCCATAAATAATATAACATATTTAATAATGTATTTAAATATGTCAAATAAGAAAAAAATATAAGATAAAAATAAATAAAAATGTTAAAAGTTTGGTATAATTTGAATAAGAAAGTAGGATAATAAAAATGAAAAGAGAAGAAAATAATAATATTGAAGTTAAATTAAGAAGTGAAGCATATAACAATCATAATAGTGAATTAATTGAAAAAAGAGAAAAAGAAAATACTGGAGTTATGTGGGGATTTGTTTTAGGATTTTTATTATTTTTTATAATTTTAATATTAATAGTTCTCTTTGTTAAATAGAGGGTGATATTATACTTACTTGTTTTAAAATATTTACAGCTAGAATTATTGATGTTACATTAGGAACTTTAAGAACCGTATATTTTGTAAAAGGTAAAACCATAGAGCCATTTATAATTGCTTTTTTTGAAGTATTAATTTGGTATTTAATAGCTAAAGAAGCATTGAATGCAACAGGTAATGTTATGGTAATTGCTGTTAGTTATGCTGGAGGGTATGCAACAGGTACCTTTATTGGTTCGTTTTTATCTAATCATTTAATTAAAGGGGTTGTGGGAGTTCAAGTTGTTGTTAATAAATCAGCTAAAAAATTAATTAATATTTTAAGAGATAAAGGTTATGGAGTATCAGTTATTAATTTAAAAGATGATTATGAAGGTAAAAATAAAGATATGCTTTATATTCAAATTAATAATAATAAATTAAAAGAATTAACAAGTATTATTAAAAAATATGATTATAATGCATTTATCGTTGTCAATGAAACAAAATTAGTTCAAAATGGGTTTGTTAAATAGAGTAATAATTTTTTGTTTAAATTTTGTTGTTTTATTAGAAAATGTTTGATATAATATATTTGCAATTTTAAGTGGGCATAATTTCCCACTTTTATTATTAGTTAGAGGTGAGTATGGGAGAATTAGAAAGATTAAAAAAACAATTAGAAGAAGTTTTACAAAAAGATGAAATAATTGTTGATGAAATTACTTTGGAAGAAAAAGGTAAATATACGTTTTTAACCATTGTTTTAGACAAAGTTGGTGGTATTGATTTAGATGGGATTGTCGATGCAACCAATATTATAAATCCTATCGTAGATGAATATGATATATGTGATAGTGAATATATATTAGATGTTATTAGTAAAGAAAGAGGATAGTTATGGATAGTAAAGCATTTATTAAAGCCTTAGATGGTATAGTTAAAGAAAAAAATATTAGTGCTGATGTAGTATTTGAAGCAATGACTTTAGCATTACAAACAGCATATAAAAAGAATTTTGATTCAAAAACCAATGTTAGAGTAGATATTAATCGTGAAACAGGAGAAATTAAAGTTATATCTTATTTAGTTGTAGTTCCTGAGATAGATTATGGTACGGAAGAAGAGGATGAAGAAGGAAATATTGTTGAAATTCCTCCTAAAATTAATTTAGATGCCCAAATTTTATTAGAAGATGCTCTAAAAATTGATCCAAATGCTAAAGTTGGTGATACAATCGAAAGAGAAGTTACGCCAAAAGATTTTGGAAGAGTAGCAGCAGGTACAGCTAAACAAGTAGTTACACAAAAAATTAGAGAAGCTGAAAAGAATAGTATTATTGAAGAATTTGCGGATAAAGAATTTGAATTAATGGTTGGTTTAGTTGCAATGGAAGACCAAAAAAATTATTATATTGATTTAGGAAGAACAAGAGGTATTTTACCAAAATCAGAAATTATTCCTCGTGAAACAATAAAAATGGGTTCTAATATTAAAGTATATATAACTAAAGTAGAAAATGGTACTAAAGGACCTGTTATAATGTTATCAAGAAAACATTATGGATTTGTTAAAAGATTATTTGAATCTACTATTCCAGAAATGCAAGATGGTTTAATTGAGCTTTATGCTGTGGCAAGAGATGCAGGTAATCGTAGTAAAGTAGCAGTTTATTCAACAAGTGAAAGAATTGATGCGATTGGTTCTTGTATTGGGGAAAAAGGTAGTCGTATTGCTAGTATTTTAAAAGATTTAAATGGTAATATGGATAAAGATGCCCCAGGAGAAAAAATAGATTTAGTATTATATGATGAAAAACCGGAAACATTTATTGCTAATGCCTTATCACCTGCTAAAAATGTAATAGTTAATATAACTGATGAAGCTAAAAAAGAAGCTTTAGCAATAGTTACTGATGATAATTTAAGTTTAGCTATTGGTAAAAAAGGTAGTAATATAAGACTTGCTAGTAAACTTACTAAATATAAATTATCAATTAAGACATTATCTCAAATTAATGAGGAAGGTAATAAATAATTATGATGAAACAGAGAAAAATTCCAATGCGTACATGTATTGTAACTAAGGAAAAATGTGAGAAAAAAGATTTAATTAGAATTGTAAAAACACCTGAGGGAAATATTGAAATAGATTTAACAGGTAAGAAAAATGGAAGAGGAGCTTATTTAAAAAAAGATATAGAAGTTTTTAAATTAGCTAAACAAAAGAAAATATTAGATAGAGTTTTTGAAAAAGAAGTAGATGAGAAAATTTTTGATGAGTTAAATGAGTTGTTATAGGAAAGGAGAATTAGAATGAATGTAAAAGAATATGCGGAAAGTATTAATTTATCAGTAGCGGCAGTATTAAAGAAATGTAATGAGCTAGGTATTAATGTTAAAACTGGAGATGATATTTTAAAAGATGATGATATAATCACTTTAGATTATACTTTAGATTTAATTAGTACGGATAATGAAATTACTTATGATGAAGATGAATTAATTGAAAATGCTGCAATGGATATTATGGAAAGTAATAATATTGCTGAAAGTAATACATCTAAAAAACAAAAATTAAAGAAAAAAGATAGTATTAAAGAAAGTAAAGATAACTATCAAATAATGAAAAAAGAGATGTATAAGCATAAAGAAAAATTAATGAGTAATAATGTTCAAGAAGATGTTGTTTTATATAAACATAATATGACTGTTAATGATTTAGCTAATGAATTAAATGTTAATAGCACTGATATAATTAAGAAAATAATGGGTTTAGGACTTATGCTTAGTTTAAATGATGTAGTGGATTTTGATACTGCTGAAATTATTACTTTAGATTATAAGAAAACATTAAAAAAAGAAGAAACCCAAGATATTGCTAATTTTGAAGAATATGAAATTGTAGATTCGGAAGAAGATTTAGTAAAAAGACCACCAATCGTTACAATAATGGGACATGTTGATCATGGTAAAACAACATTACTTGATTATATAAGACATTCACATATTGTTGATAAAGAATTTGGTGGAATTACCCAACATATTGGAGCTTACCAAATTGATGACAATTGTAATAAAATAACATTTATTGATACACCTGGACATGCTGCTTTTACAGAAATGCGAGCAAGAGGAGCATCAGTTACGGATATTGTTATTATAATTGTTGCTGCTGATGATGGAGTTATGCCGCAAACTAAAGAAGCTATAGACCATGCTAAAAGTGCTAATGTTCCAATTATTGTTGCTATTAATAAAATTGATAAACCTAATGCTAATCCTGAAAAAGTTTTAACTGAAATGGTAGAAAATGGAATAACTCCAGAAGAATGGGGTGGAGATACACCATTTGTTAAAATTTCAGCTCATACCGGAGAAGGAATTGACCTTTTATTAGAAACTATTGAGACTATTGCTGAAGTAAATAATTATAAAGCTAATCCTAATCGATATGCCACAGGTATAGTTATTGAAAGTAAAATTGATAAAAATGTTGGTGGAGTAGCATCATTTATTATTCAAAATGGTACTCTTAGATTAGGTGACCCAATAGTAGTTGGTGAATTTTATGGTAAAGTAAGAACAATGAAAAATGATTTAGGAGTATCTATAACTCAAGCTGGACCATCAATGCCAGTAGAAGTTACCGGTATTTCTGATAATCCTCAAGCTGGTGATAAATTTATGGCTTTTGAAACTGAAACTAAAGCTAAAGAAATTGCTAGTAAAAGAAAGAATTTAAATGCTTCTAAATATAAACAAGATATTGTATCTTTAGATGATTTATTTAAGAAAATAGAATCTGGACAAAAAGAAGTTAATGTTATTTTAAAAGCTGATGTTAGAGGTAGTGAAGAAGCAGTTAAAAATGCTTTAGAAAAAATTAGTATTGGTGATGTAGTAGTAAAAGTTATTAGAAGTGGTATAGGAACAATTACCGAAAGTGATGTTGTTTTAGCTAATGCATCAAATGCAATTATAATTGGATTTAATGTTGTACCTAATAATATTACTAAAGAAATTGCTAAAGAATATAATGTTGATATTAGATTATATACAATTATTTATAAATTAGTTGAAGAAATGGAACAAGCTATTACTGGTATGCTTGACCCTAAATTTGAAGAAAAAGTTATTGGTAATGTGGAAATAAGAAAAATATTTAAATTCTCAAAGATTGGTAATATTGCTGGTTGTTATATTACTGATGGTATAGTTAAGAATAATTCTTCAGTTAGAGTTATTAGAGATAGTGTTGTTTTATGTGAAGATAAAATTTCTTCATTACAAAAAGGTAAAGAAGCTGTTAAAGAAATGAAAAAAGGCTTTGAATGTGGACTTACTTTAGAAACATTTAATGATTTTAAAGAAGGCGATATTTTAGAAGTATTTGAATTAGTTGAGGTAAAAAATGGCTAATTATAAAATAGATAGAATTGCTAGTGATATTTTAAAATATTTAAGTAATATTATTTATACTGAAACTAATGATGAATTACTTAAAACAATTACGATAACTGATGTTGATTTATCAAAAGATTTAAGTTATGCCAAAGTTTATTTTACAAGTATTAGCGATATGGAGCATAAAGTATTAGAAAAAGAAGTAAATGAAGCATCCCCTTTCTTAAGAGGTTGTCTTGCTAAAGTTATTGAAATAAGAAATATACCAGAACTTAAGTTTATTTATGATGAATCTATTGCTTATGGTAATAATATTGAAAAAATAATTACTAATTTACATAAAAATGATTAGAGGTTTTATGAACTTTGGAATAGTTATTAATAAAGAAAAAGATTATACAAGTAGAGATGTTATTAATAAACTAAATCATATTTTAAGAACGAAAAAAATTGGACATACAGGTACACTAGACCCGCTTGCGACTGGTGTACTTGTTTGTTTAATTGGAAAATATACAAAATTAGTTTCATTAATAATGGATGAAGATAAAGAATATATAGCTAGTATTAAATTAGGTATAAAAACAGATACTTTAGATATTACTGGTAATATTATAGATAAATGTGAAATAAAAAAGTATAATCTTGAAGAAATAAACAATATTTTAAAAAGTTTTTTAGGAGAATATCATCAAATAATTCCTTTATATTCAGCTAAAAGAGTAAATGGTAAAAGATTATATGAATATGCAAGAAGTAAAGAAGAAGTTAAATTACCTGAAAGTATTGTAAATATTAAAGAAATAGAATTATTAGATTATCATGATGATTTAATTAAATTTAGAGTAGTAGTAAGTAAGGGGACATATATTAGAAGTTTAATTCAAAGTATGTGTGATAAATTAAATTGTTATGGTACAATGAATGAACTTATAAGAACTAGACAAGGTAAATTTAGAATTAATAATTCTTATACTTTAAATGACATAGAAAATAATAATTATCAAATATTAAAGATAGAAGACTTATTAGATGTCGAAGTATTAAATATACCTAATGGTTTAGAAAAAAGTATTCTTAATGGAAATAAAATAGAATTAGATAAAAATGGTTATATTTTGTTTAAAAAAGATAATGAAGAAATAGCTTTGTATTATTTTGAAAATAAGATTGGAAGATTAAAAATATTATTTTAATTATATGTTAATTTGCAAATATTAAAAGTTAATATTTGCACTTTTTATTTAACATTTGCTTTTATATAAAATTGTCGTTTAAAAACACTAAAAAAATATATGGTATAATGTTATTGTCAATTAAGAAGGAGGATTTTATGAATTGGTACAAATCAACTAAAGAAGTGGTTAAATTATTAGAAAGCAAGGATAATATTATTGAGCAGTTGCAAGTTTTAAGAAAATATCAATATAAGAAAGGAGTAAGAACTTATATTGATAATCTAATAAGAGCTAACCAAGTTCGGCATGATGATGAAGATTCTGAATACATCTTATATTGTATTGCAAAGTATTATTATGGATTTGATGTAAAGGAGGTAAAAGAACCTTTACCAAGATTACCATTGAATATGAGTTCTAGTTCTAATTTTCAGGGTAATTCTGATGCTATTGCTGACTTACTCAATCAAAAAAAGGATATTATTGAGCAATGTAAATTGTTACGAGAACATAAAAATATGAATGGGGTGGATGAATATTTTGATTGGGTATTCGAATGGTATGGTTATGATGTAGCTATTGCAAATCAATCTCGAGATTTTGAGACTTATTGTATTAATAAATATTATTTTGGCTTAGATGTTCCGGAAGTTAAACCACCACATATTTATTTATATGCTTATCATCGTGAAAAAAGAGATGATACGATTATTTATGAAGATGTAAGCGATGCAACACCTTTTAATGAATTAAATAAGGGAGATAAAGTAGAAATAGTGAATGGACCATTTAAAGGGGTTGAAGCAACTATTCTAGGCATTTCTGAAGATTTTAAAGAAATTAATTTGAATTGCGTATTGTTTGGTAAAGATACTCCAATAAACTTAGATGATGATAATAAGATGAGAAAGATTATTGATGATAAATAATCTTTTTTCTTTTTATTACAAATTCGGCAATTTATTTGTTTTTTTTGATATTTTTGTTTACTTTTATAGGGTTTTGTTATATAATTAAATAGAAGTTTTTACTTGGATTAAAAAAGCATTTTCCGATTTTAATCTCAGTTTAAACCAATTTAATAGAAAGGAAAAATTATGGCATTAAGTAAAGAAGAAAAAGCAAAAATTATAAAAGATTTTGCAAAGAATGAAAAAGATTGTGGTTCTGCAGAAGTTCAAATTGCTATTCTTACAAAAGAAATTAATGAATTAACTGCTCATATGCAAAAGCATATACATGATTATCATTCAAAAAGAGGATTACTTATAAAAGTAGGAAGAAGAAAAAAATTACTTAACTACTTAAAAGAAAATGATGTAGTAAGCTACAGAGAAGTAATTAAAAAATTAAATTTAAGAAAATAAGGCACATTTTGTTTTTTGTGTCTTTTTTATTTTTAGAAAAAGAAAAGAGGTTTTATGAAAAAAGTATTTGAATTAGATTTTTATGGAAGAAAATTAATTGTAGAGCATGGAGAACTTGCTAAACAAGCACATGGTAGTGTATTAGTTAGATTTGGAGATACTGTTATATTAAGTACAGCAGTTGTATCAAAAACAGCTAATTTACTTTCTGATTTTTTCCCATTAATGGTATTATATAATGAAAAATTATATTCTGTTGGTAAAATTCCTGGAGGATTTATAAAAAGAGAAGGAAGACCTACTGAAAATGCTACACTTGCAGCAAGAATGATTGATAGACCTATGCGTCCTTTATTCCCTGATGATTTTAGGAATGAAGTTCAAATTGTTAATACTGTGTTAAGTGTTGATCAAGATAATTCACCAGAACTTACAGCATTATTTGGTTCATCTTTAGCTACATGTATTAGTAAAATACCATTTAATGGTCCAGTTGCAGCAGTTAAAGTTGGAAGAGTTGATGGTAAATTTATTATTGACCCAAATGTTGAAGAAGCTGAAAAAAGTGATATTGATTTAACAGTAGCAGGTACAATGGATGCCATAAATATGGTTGAAGCAGGAGCTAAAGAAGCTAGTGAAGAAGATATGCTTGAAGCTTTATTATTTGGCCATGAAGCAATTAAAAAATTAGTTCAATTTGAACTTGATATAATTAAAGAAATTGGCGAAGAAAAAATGGATTATCCAAGACTTGAAATAACTGATGAATTAAGATGTGAAATAAAAGACTTAGTCCATGATCGTTTAGATGAAGCTTTAAGAATTAAAGATAAACAAACAATGTATGAAACTATAGATAAAATAAAAGAAGAAACGATTGAAAAATATCGTGTAGAAAATGAAGAAACACTTAAACCAGAAGAACTTACAGAACTTCTTACTAAAGTTGCTTTAGTATTTGAGAATGTTCAATATGAAGTATTTAGAAAAATAGTTGTTGATGAAAAAATAAGAATTGACGGACGAAAGATGGACGAAATAAGACCACTTAGTGCTAGTATTGATATTTTACCTAGAACTCATGGTTCAGCTTTATTTACAAGAGGCCAAACTCAAAGTTTATCAATTACTACTTTAGGTGCTTTAGGCGAATCACAAATGCTTGATGGATTATCAATTGAAGAAGAAAAGAGATTCATGTTACATTATAATTTTCCACAATTTAGTGTTGGCGAAACTGGTAAATATGGTTCACCAGGAAGAAGAGAAATTGGCCATGGTGCTTTAGGCGAAAGAGCTTTAGCCCAAGTTATTCCATCTGAAGAAGAATTTCCTTATACTATAAGAGTAGTATCAGAAATCCTTGAAAGTAATGGTTCATCAAGTCAAGCAAGTATTTGTGCTGGTTGCCTTTCATTGATGGCTGCTGGTGTACCAATTAAAGCTCCAGTTGCAGGAATTGCTATGGGACTTATTACTAATAATGATAAATATACAATTCTTACTGATATTCAAGGTATGGAAGACCATTTAGGAGATATGGATTTTAAAGTTGCAGGTACTAGAAAAGGTATATGTGCTTTACAAATGGATATTAAAATAGATGGTGTTAATAAAAATATATTAAGTGAAGCTTTAGCTCAAGCTAAAAAAGCAAGAATGCAAATACTTGATTTATTTGAAACTATTATTAAAGAACCAAGAAAAGAATTAAGCCCATATGCACCAAAAATTGAAACATTTAATATTGAACCTGAAAAAATTAAAGATGTTATTGGTCGTGGTGGCGAAATGATAACAAAAATAATTTTAGAAGCAAGTAATGTTAAAAGTGTTAATGATAAAGATGCTGTAAAAGTTGATTTAGAAGATGATGGTAGAGTAATCATTTATCATAATGATATTAATATTATTAAGAAAACAAGAGAAATGATTGAAAGCGTTATTCGGGTTGTTGAACCAAATACTATTTATACTGGTAAAGTAGTTAAAGTAGAAGATTTTGGATGTTTTGTTGAATTATGGCCAGGATGTGAAGGCCTTGTTCATGTTTCACAACTTGATGAAAAAAGAGTAAATAAACCAAGTGATATTGTTAAAGTTGGCGATGAAATAATGGTTAAATCTTTAGGATATGATAATCGTGGAAGACTTAATCTATCAAGAAAAGAAGCATTGCCAAAAAAAGAAAAAATTAAAGAAATAAAAGAAGAAAAAAAGGATATGGAATAGAAAATCATTATTATAGTAATTCTAAGAAGACTTTATAGTCTTTTTTTCTTTACATAAATTTTAACTATTATTTTTAAATATTGAAATATTAGTATTTTTTTTATATAATTTATTTATAATAAATAATAATAAGGAGATGATTGAAGTAGATGAAAAAAATAATAAAAATAATTTTGATTACACTTTTAGTATTTTGCTATGGAAATAATGTGTATGCCAAAAAGAATAATATTACAATCGATGATATAGTAGCCTTTACAAAAATAGGACTTGAAAATTATAAAGAGTCAGATAAATTCCTTTATACAAATGTTGTTGTTTATAATAATGCTGCAGCTCATTTGATTGAGATTGAATGTCAATATAATGGTAAAAGTTTAAAAACTGGTATAACATATGATGATAATTTAAATTTGCAACCAGGTGTTCATACTTTACGAGAGGCAATGGATGTTGAAAACTGCGAAAATCATGAAAATGCCTCTTTAGATAATGCAATTCATATTCTTAAAATATTTAGTCCATTAAATAATTACTATTTTTCTAATTTAACAGGTTATACTGAAAAAGATATTGAAAAATATTTTGATACCGCTAAAAGCACTATGCAAGATAATGGATATGAAAAGAATAGTGACTATGATGGATATTTTAATGTTAATTTTAATAATTTTAGCTTAGGTATAGATGCAGTAGCACCAACTCAAGAATTAATTAGAGAAGGAGATAGTATTACTCTAAAAATATCATCTGCAGAAAATGATAATACTATTATTCATATATTTAGGTCATTAGATAATGTTAATTATGAAGAATATAAAGATATTCAAATTACGAATCAAAGTGGAAATGTTCTATTAACTGCAGAAGATGGTGGTTATTATTATAAATCAGTTGTTGAGGGAAGTAATAATTGGAGTGAACCAATATTTGTTGCTAAAAGTTCTGAAAAAATAGGTAGTGATGTTGACCAAGAAACTGCTAATCCTCAAACTGGTGCAATAGGTATTTCAATTGCTTTATTTATAATGTTAATACTTGGAGTTACATATAATATTTTAAATAAAAAGAAGAATATAGCTAAAATATAGTAATTAAGTATCTAAATAATATAAAAAAACTAGTTCATTATTTTGAACTAGTTTTAGTTTGTCTTGTTTTACCGGTTCTTTCCCAACCTGGAATGCTTGTTTTTGTACTCCATTGATATCTATATTTTGTTACTTGACTACTAGATTTAGTTACATCTATATATTCAAGTTTGCCTTTAGTACAAATAGTATTGGCATTTTCACCATATTTAGTATATCCTTTAGGACAAGTATAAGTAGTATTTACTGTTGCATTTTTAGAATCAGTTGTATTCATTACACATTTACTACCACTTAAAGTTCCTTCAGCACAAGAATAAGAAGTATTAACACTTGGTGCTTTATATTCATCAGTTGTTTTATAACATGTTGATCCAGATAATGTATAACCATAATCACAATAGTAATTTATATTTTTATTAGGCATTATTGTTTCCGTATTTTCTACATAACAATAATCACCATTTAATTCTCCACCATATGGACATACTTGGTCAACTTCTTCGATATACTCAGCAGTTTTTGAACATACAGTGTTGTATCCACTTCCTGATTTGCTATAACCAGCTGGACAAGTTGGATTAAATTTACTACTATTAGTTTCAGTTTTGACACATGATTTACCATCTGAACTTAAAGTTCCTGATGAACAACTTGTAGTTCTCTTAGAAGTTGTAGCATAACATTTTGTTGATGAACCACTAGTGCCTTTAGATGAATATCCACTAGCACATGAATATGTTTTAGTAGCTTCAGTATAATAAGATGAACCAGCTGGACAGTTATAAGTATATGTACCTGTTGAACAATTTGATGAACCACATTTATCTGGTGTATATCCAGAATATGTACATCCTTTATAAGTTTCTCTCATGTATTCTTTTACTTTTAATGTTGTAGCTTTACTTCTTGTAACTTTACATTGCGAACCTTCAAGTTTTCCACTAGAACATGTATAACTAGTTTTAACTGCTGAAGAAGTATAATTCTTAGCTACACATGTAGAACCATATACCTCATATCCACTTGGACATTTAGATGATGGAGTACCTACAGTTACGGTTTTAACACATGTTCCATTTGAATAAGTATATCCATCACTACATTTAGCTATATAGTTTGTACGTTGTACACAAGTATTACCTTGTTTTGTATAACCACTAGGACAACTTCCACCATTTGATACTTGTGTAGCTCTATAATTATATTTTGTAGTTTTAACACAACGAGCAGTTAATCCATAACCGAATAATTGATATCCAGCTGGACAAGTTAAAGCTTCGTTATAGTAAGCAGCTTTTGTACTACTTGTAGTTTTATAACACTTAGTATTTGCACCAGTTCCAACAGCTACATAACCATTTTTAGTATCACATGAGTATTTAGTTGTAACTTTTGCATCAATAGTTTTACTACCATTTTTAATACATTTTGTGCCTGATTTAGTATATCCAGTTGGACAAGTGTATGTAGTTGTTACTGTTGGCTTAACACTACTTGAAGTTTCTCTATAACATCTATTTCCTTGTTTTACATATCCATTTGGACAAATATAATTAACAACATCTTCAACATATGATTGTTTATATTCGTATTCTGTTATATAAGTTGGAGTATTTTTATCTTCTGGAGTGTTATCACTTGGTTTATCTGATGGTGTTGGTGTATTATTACTTGGTTTATTACTTGGTGTTTCTGTACAACTACCATTTGTACATAATTGATTACATCCTAATTCTTCATTAGTTTTACCAACTTCTTTACCACAAACTAGAGTAATAGTCATAGTATAATCACCATTAATATTAGTAACTAAAGCATAACTTGCTTCTAAGTCACAAGCTTGATTATTATATCCAAATGGTAATAATAATCCTTTATCAATTAATTCTTTTAATGTGAATTTTAATGATTTTCCTGTATCAGGTAAGTTACTAATTAAAAAGTATTCTTTAGCAGTATCGTGAAAATAACGATAATTTTCAATAAAATCATTTGAATAATAACTTTCTTGAAGAGAAGAGTTTGAGTTATTACCAGTACCGTTTGTACCATTATTATTAACATTAACTAATGTTTTTTGACCATTATTTCTAATTAATAACCAAAATATTAAGAATAATAATACTACTACAATAACAACTATTGCAACCTTTTTAAATAAGCTTCCCCAATTGATTTCATTTCTTGGTTCTTCAGTATACATAATTTTTTACCTCCTTTAATTTTTTTATCTTGATAAACTACAACCATCATTGGCACTACGCCATTGACTAGTATAGAATTCTTGAATTTCATTATTTATATTAAATGTTTCATCAGAAACTTTATAATCTATTAATACAAATAAACCATTAATAATGTGTCCAACAAATCTATGGTCTCCAGAATCAACAATTGTTGCATTTGAATTATTTCCATAAATATTTGCACCATTATAATTATTAGCATATGTTTTAATAAATTCTGTTATTGACTTATTGATAGAATCATCAGTTGGATTAGTTACTTTCATATTTAATAAGTTTTCAAATTCTACTAAGAAATAATATAAATCAGAATCAACTGCTGCTAATAAATGTAAATTATTTAACTTAGCAGAATTTTCTGGTGTAAGAGCACCATCATCGATAAGGTCAAATGAAATAGCATTTAATTCATCACATATTTCAGTTAAGTAATCAGCATCTTCATTAGTAATAATATTTCTATTAGCAATTGAATTTAAAACACCAACGATATAATTAATTTCTTTATCATTTAATATTCCAACTGATTTAATATTATAAGCTCTATTAACATATTCAACAGCAGTATTTCCAGTTAAATTATAAATGTTACGAGCATTTTCATAATCAGCGATATTTATAATGTTAAATCCATTAGCATTTAAATAACTTTGAGCAAGTAGAGAAGCATTAGATTCATCATATCCACTAGCCATTATAATATTTTTTAAATTACTAAATGCATCATTAGCAGTATTAACATCTAAATTGTATGTAATTTCATTATTACTTTCATAATTACTTGAAATACTTGGAATATCATCAATTTCAGTATTTTTACTATTTTTTATAGCTTTACTAATTTTGCTACCTGCAATAATTATTGCAGTAATACCAATAACACAGCCAGTGATAGCAAGTATTTTATTTTTATTATCTTTTATTTTATCAAGTATTTCATTTTTCTTTTCATTTTTTACTTCATTATTTTCATTCATATTTTCTTTATTTTTGTTTAATTTTTTGATTTCTTTTTCAATAGAAGTTAATTCTTTTTGTAATTGTTTAATTTCTTTATTAGAATATAAGAATTTATTATTTAACATTTCATTTAATTTTGCTTGTTTTTCTTTATATTCAATTGTTAATGATTGAACTTTTTCGTTTATTTCTTCTTCACTTAAATTCTTTTCTTCAATTTTTTTAGCTTCATTTTGAATTTTAGTTGCTTTTTTGTTTGCTTGTTCTTTTACTTTTTCTGCTTTCTTTTCAGCTTCTTTTTTAGCTTCTAAAGCTTCATTTACTAATTTTTGGGCTTCTATTTCAGCCATTTCTTTTTCTTTATTTGCATCATTCATAATTTTATTCACCTCATCTTTAGCATCTTTTAAAATCTTAAGAGCTTCTTCTCTTATTTTTTCAGCTTCTATTTTTGCTTCCTCAACTTTTGTTTTCATCATTTTAGTATTTTTTTCAAAATCTTTTATTTTTTCTTCATATTTATCTAGTTGTTCTTGTGCTTTAATTGATGTTTCAGTTGCTTCATTTTTAATTTTTTCATTTTTTTCTTTAGCTTCTTTTACTTGTTGCATCATCATTTTTACATTATTTAAAGCATCAATCGTTTCTTGATCTATTTTCTTAAGTTCATCTTCAGCTTTCTTTTTAGCTATTAATAAACTATTAATTTCTTCATTTGATTTATTTTTAGCATTAATAACTTGTTGCTTTAATGTATCAACTTCTTGTTTCTTTTCTAAAACACCATTATTAATTTCATTAATTTTTTCTTCAAGTTTAGCTTTTTCTTCATTAGCTGAATTAATTATCATTTCTGCTTCGTCTTTACTTTTGTTATACTCATCTAAAGAGTTATTTATAATATTTTGAGCTTCAACTTTAGCTTCTTCTAATTTTTTATTAGATACTTCAACATTTTTTTGAGCTTCTAAAGCTTTTTCTTTTAAATCATGAACTTCTAGTAGTTTTTGATTTAAAATTTCATTTTCTTCTAAAGCTTTATCTTTATTTTCTTGAGCTTCAACTTTAGCTTGTTCTAATTTTTCTTTTAATTCTTCAACTCTTTTTTGAGCTTCTTCAACTTCGTTATTAATTTCTTCTAATTCTTTTTGAGCAGTCATTTCTTCAATTGTTGCTTCATTAATTAAATCCTCAGCTTTTTTCTTTTCATCCAATAAATTTTGTTTAGCTTCTTCTAAAGAATTTTGACTTAAAAGTACAGTATTGTTAATTTCTTTAATTTTATTATTAATATTTTCTTTTTCTTTATTTGAATTATTAATAATTTCATTAGCTTCATTTTCAGCTTTTTCTTTATCTTCTAAAGCTTTATTAATTATATCATTAGCATTTTGTTTAGCTTCTTCTAATTTAGTTTCAGCTAATTTAACATTCTCTTCAGCTTCTTTGGCTTTAATTTCAAAATCTTTTATTTGATCTTCATATTCTTTTTGAATGTTTAAAGAATTTTCAATTATTTCTTTTGATTTATTTTCAGCATCAATAACTTGTTGTTTAGCATTTAAAATATTATTTTTTGCTTCTTGAGTTTGATTTTCAAATTCTTGAATTTTCTTTTGAGCTTCATTTTGTTCATTTATTGAATCTTGAATTATTGCATTAGCTTTCTTTTCTGCCTCTTCAACTTTTTGTTTAGCTTCATTTGCTGTTTCTTGAGCTTTAGCAATTTTATTTTCAATTTCACTAAGTTCTGTTTCAGCATTTTTTTGCTCATCTAAAGCTTTATTAATATCATCTTGAGCTTTTTGTTGCATTTCATTTAATTTTTGTATCATATCATCAGCATTTTGTTTAGCTTCTTGAATTTTTTTATTTATCTCTTCTAATTCTTGAGTTGTTTTATTTTGCATATCAATATTACTATTAGTGATTTCCTCAAGTTCTTTTAAAGCTTTATTTTTATCATCTAAAGCTTTTTTTATTGCTCCTTCAGTTTCTTTTTGAATCTCAATTGCGTTTTGTTTAGCTTGATTAGCTTTTTCTTGAGCTTCTAAAGCTTGATTTTTCATTTCTTGAATCTTTTCTTGAGCATTTTCAATTGCATTTAAAGCTTCTTTTTTCATTCTATCAGCTTCATCAGTAGCTTCTTTTAATATTTTATTAGTGTCTTCAATAATTTTACTATATTCATTTTTGTCATTTTTAAACATAACTGAAATTTTCTTTTCTAGGTCCTCTTTAATTGGCTCAATGTCAACTTCGTTTTTATTTTCATAAAATTCTTCGCCTATATTTGGTATAACTAAATTATCTTCATCATCATTACTAATTTTTGTATTCTTTTTTGCTCCTTCAATTAAAGCATTAGTATCAATATTTTTAATTTTATCAAGTTCATCTGGTGTAAATTCCTTTAATAATTTATTCATTTTGGAATTATAATTTTTATTTACTTTTTCTAATGCATTTCTTTTAGCATTATTTTTCATGCACGTATCACGTTCAAAATCTGTTAATTCTCTTTTTTGGTCATCAGCCTTAGAATAAATATCCTTAATTTCTTGATTTAAATCTTTAATTTTTTGATTATTAAGTGTTATTATTGATAATATTTGAATGTATTGGTTAATTTTATCGTTTGAT
Source organism: uncultured Bacilli bacterium (assembly GCA_947588895.1). Taxonomy (GTDB): domain Bacteria; phylum Bacillota_I; class Bacilli_A; order RF39; family UBA660; genus SIG200. The sequence continues at coordinate 28,364 of CANQBF010000008.1, forward strand.
TCACCTAAACTCATAATTATTTTCCCCCTTTGTGAATACACGGCGTCTATAATACCACTAAAGAGTCATAATGTCAATAAAAAAGTGCTTTTAAGGCACTTCTTAGAATTTTAAGGGTTTATTACTGATTTCAAATGCTAAATTACTTTTATTATTTACTAAATCATAAATCGCAGCACTTTTAAGTTCATACATATTTTGAAGAGAATTTTTAACTGGTACAAGAGAAATTGTTATTTGTTTTTTAATTTTATTTAAATATTTTTTACCATTATTATTAAATCCTAATATTTTTATATATTCTAATTTAACATTTTTATTATCTTCTTTAGTTAAACCTACTAATATATGAATAAGCATTCTCCTAATTTTATTATATGTGTATCTTTTTGATTTAGTATTATCAATTAAATCATCAATATTATTGCAATCATTAATAACTTTTTTTAAACGATTTTCTATTCCTTCATCAACATCTAAATAATTTTCTAAATGTTTTTCAGTAATAATTTTATATTTAATTGTTTTAAAATAAGCATTTAAATCAATATTATTAATATATGAAAGAGTAGCACTAGGTACATATTTACTTATATCTTCATTTCTTTTTAATTTTTCTCTAATATTTGTTGCACTGATAACTTCTTCATTAGAACTAGTATCTAAATAATCACTAGTTCTTTTAATTGGTATGCATTCAATATTATAATGATGAATTTTAATACTTTTAAGATATGATATAGCTAATAAGTCATTTGGTTTAAATTCAAAATCAATATTTAAAGCTTTAGCACAAGCCGTTGGATAATTTAATCCGTTATCTAAGTATTCTTTAACTTTATTATTATATTCATCACTATTATTAATAATATAATCCGTTATTTTATTTAAACTTTTTATATCATTTGATTCACTACCAAATACTAAATAGTCACATTTTAAATGATTTAAAATTGTAACCCCCGTATCAGCAAAAATATCAGCACTTTGAGTTCCAAAAACAAAAGGTAATTCCACAATTAAATCAACACCATAGAGAAGAGCTAAATTAGTCTTATCTTGTTTAGATATAATTGATACTTCGCCTCTTTCTAAAAAATAACCATTTAAAACTAAAATTACTAAAGAATCAGGATATAATTCTTTAACTTTTTCTAAATGATATAAATGTCCATTATGGAATGGATTATATTCACAAATAATACCTACTATTTTCATATTGATCACAACTAAAATATAGCAAATTATAAATAGATAGTCAAGTTAACTAAAACGAATTGACAAATTAAAAAAATTTGAATTATACTACATTTAGGAAGTGATAATCATGATTATTTGTTTAACTGGTCCAACTGGGGTAGGAAAGACAAAATTAAGTATAATGTTAGCTCATAAATATAATGCAATAATTATTTCAGCTGATGCAACCCAAATATATAAAGAATTAAATATTGGCTCTTCTAAAATAAAAGAAGAAGAAAAAGAAGGAGTAGAACACTTTTTAATTGATATTAAAAATCCTTTAGAAGATTATAGTGTTTTTGATTATCAAAAAGATTTACGTAATTTATTAGCTAAATATCATGATAAAAATATTATTATTTGTGGAGGAAGTGGATTATATATTACAGCTTCTTTATATGATTATCGTTTTAGTCCTAAAAATAATAATGATTATCAAAATTACACTAATGAAGAATTATATAAGATGTGTAAAGAAATAGATGAAAATATAGATATTCATGTTAATAATCGTAGAAGATTAGAAAATTTTTTAAATAAAAAAGAACATCATAATATAGAAAGTAAATTATTATATGATGTTATATTTATTGGACTTACTACAAATAGAGATGTTTTATATCAAAAGATTAATGATAGAGTAGATGAAATGTTTAAGGAAGGATTAGTTGAAGAAGTAATTAATTTATATCATAAATATCCTAAGTCAAGAATATTAAAAAGTGCCATTGGATATAAAGAAATAATTAATTATTTAGATGGTTTAATAACTTTAGATGACGCTCGGGAATTAATAAAAAAAAATACAAGACATTATGCTAAAAGACAATATACTTGGTTTAATAATAAAATGCAAATAAAATTTTTTGAAACTAATTATGATGATTTTAATAAAACATATGATGAAGTAGTTAAATACATTGAAAAAGAGAATAATAATTAATCGTTATTCTCTTTTTCAGTTATAAATTCTTGATAAATAGCTTTATTAAAATTATGTTCTTCTACTGTTACATTACCAGAATCACTTTCATTCATTTCTTCAGTTGATACTAAAAAATATTTATGATATAAGTAATCTTTACCATCCACACTAACTGGGTCATCCCAAGTTAAATCTAAATGTAACCATTTATCTCCAATTTTAACAGCATTCCAAACATGGCCATTAGATTCATAAGATATTTCATCACTAGTAGTGGCTATTTTATAATTAGGAAAATTTAAAGCACTTAGAATAATTGCCATTAAATCAGCATAACCATTACAAGTTGCATAACCTGATACAACTGGTCCATAAGCATTATAAGATTTATATTCACTATCTCCTGTATCATTTCTAGTAACATCATATTTAGTATTATTAATTATATAATCATGAATTCTTTTTAAATTTTCATAATCATCACTATCTTCTTTAATATTATTACTAATTATATTTTTAACATAATCATTAATAACAGCAATTTCATCATTAGTATATAAATAAAAAATATTTAAAGTAATTTCTCCAGAATCAGTTATTGAAGTTTTTATTGAACTAAAACTATTATATGGATGAACAAAGTTATTAATGTGAGTTAATATCCCTTCATCATTAGTAATTTTGGCAATATCAGTCTTACATTCATAATATTCATTAGGACAATAAAAAGTAAATTCTTTCCAACCATTATTAATAACACTATAAATAATATCTAATAAATCATTATAAGAATAAGGAATATAATCTTTACTTCTTTTAACAAATAAATAATCTTCATCTTTGGTATATTCATTACTAGCACTGATAGTTAGAGTAGGATTATTAGATAAAGTTTTAGCTAATAAATCAGTAATATCATTAATATTAAGTAATATTAAGATAATCGATAAGTAACAAATACCAGGTATTACATATTTTCGCATAATTAAATCACGCTTTTATTGTATCATATTTTTTTATATAAGAAAATATGCAAAAATAGGTAAAAAAATAAAGTAGATGGACTACTTCATATTTTTAATCTTAGCATTTAATCTTTGTTTTTCTCTAGCAGCAGTGTTTTCTTTAATTAAACCTTTTTGTAAAGCTTTATCAATATTTTTTTGTAAATCTTTAAATACTTTAGTAGCATTTTCTGAATTACCTTCAGCTATTTCTTTTTCACAAGCTTTAATTAAATTTTTAACTTTAGCTTTTAGTTCATGATTTTCATCTGTTTTTTTAGCTATAACTTTAACAGCTTTTTTTGAACTTTTGATATTTGGCATAATATCCCTCCTTAAAAATTCATATTAATTTTATCAAAAAATATTATTGTATGCAAGTATATTTGAATTTTTATTAAATTCATACTTTTCGACATAATATTTTATATCTATCTTATATAATAGAATTGGTGATAAAGATGAAAAGATTTAAAACCCATAAAAAAAGAAATAATTTAATTATTTATCTTGGTTTATTTTTAATAAGTATTGGTTTAACTATAAGATATATTTATAAAAATAATTTAATTAATAATAATACTATTGTTGATTATATGATTAATGATAATTTTGGTAACTTAAAAAAAGATTTAACTGATGTAGATTTTATTCTTAAGTATGCCATGAATATTAATTTAAAAGAAGATAAAATAGCATTTAGTAAAGAAGATGATGTTAAAGATAAATTAGAAGTACCAAAAGATGATAAAGAAGAAGTAAATGATAATAAAAATGATAATGATAAACAAGATGTAAATAAAGAAGAGTTAGAAAAAGTAGTATATATTTATAATACTCATCAAGAAGAGAAATATAAAAGTACGTATTTAGAAGCTTTTAATATAACACCAAGTGTATTTATGGCTAGTAAAATGTTAAAAGAATATTTAGAAAATTTAGGTATTGGGGTTATAGTGGAAGAAAATAATGTTTCTGAAAAATTACATAGTTTAAATTTAAAGTATAGTGGTAGTTATAAAGTATCACGAATATTTATGGAAGAGGCAGTAAAAAAGACACCAACTTTAAAATATTTTATTGATTTACATCGAGATAGTAGTGTATATGATAAAACTACAACTAATATTAATGGCGAAAGTTATGCTAAAGTATTATTTATTGTTGGATTAGAAAATAAAAATTATGAATTAAATTTACAATTAGCAAATAAATTAAAAGAAAAAATTGTCAATTATGATAAAAGTTTATTTAGGTCAATTTATAAAAAAAGTGGAGCAGGAGTTAATGGCATTTATAATCAAGATTTTAATCCTAATACAATGCTAATTGAAGTGGGAGGACAATATAATAATATTAGTGAGGTGAATAATACATTGCAAGTTTTAGCAAAAGTAATTAGTGAATATATAAAGGAAAATCAAAATGAATAAAAAGAAAAAAATGCATCCTATATTAAAAATATTATGTGCTTTATTTATTGTTTATATCGCCCTTTTTATTGCTAATATGAGTGGTTATTATGAAGGAAGAGTACGTAGTCGAGTAGAACTTACTAATGAAAAAATATTAGAATTTGAAAAATTAGTCCAAAGTGGGGAAAATATTGATATTGAATCTTTTGTTAATCCTGAAAAAGAAGATTATAGTAATAGTTTTTCTAATTTTGGAGAAAAATTAACAGCTAATATTGAAAATGTTGTGAAAGATGGTATGCATATAATTGGTAATGTTTTTAAATCCCTCTTTTAAATTTAGATAAGTTATTGTATAATTAAAGTTAGAAAGTATGGTTGATAGTATGAAAATAATAGTTATAGGTAATTCAAGATTAGAAACTACTTGCCAAATAAATGCTAGCTTTAAAGAGGGCGATAATGTAAGATGTGAAAACCGAATTGAATGTGGTGGTGGAGTTGCCGGTAATATTGCTTATCTACTCGGTAAATGGGGAATTGAAACATATATTGCAAGTATGCTTGGGGCTGATGATTTTGCTACTAAAATAAAGAAAGAATTTGCAAGTGTTGGCGTTAGAACGGATTACATTGAAACAAGTTATGATAAATCAACCGGTCAAGCTTTAATTTTAAGTAATACAGCTAATAAAACTATTACTAGTTTTGATATTGCTAGTAATGCTTATTTAAAAAAATATTCATTTACAGTAGCACCTGATATTATTGTTACTGATGGTAATGACCATAATGCAATTGTATCAGCTTATGATAAATTTCCCCAAGCTCAAAGTTATATGGTTATTAAAAGAATTACTACTGAAACTGATGAATTAGCAAGATATTCCAAATTTTTAATTCTTAATCAAAGTAGCGCTGAAGCTTTAACTAAAATGACTATTAATTTTAATGATAGTGGTACTTTAGTTAATGTTTATAATAAATTAAAACAAAAATATAATAATGCCGAAATTGTTATTATGTTGGGTGAAAGAGGTTCTGTTTATTCAATTAATTCCAATGTTAAAATAATGCCACCAGCTAAAATGGAATATGTTGATGGTTATGGAGCTGGAGAAGTATATGCCGGAGCACTTATTTATGGCATGGCTAATAATTTTGGCCTTGAAAAATCTATTGCTTATGCCACGATTGCAGCATCAATTAGTACAACTAAACCATCAGCTAGAAATTCAATTCCATCTTTAAATGAAGTATCTAGTTATTATGATGCTAAATTTGGAGCTCAAAATAATCCAAATAAAACAAATGTTGAAGTTCAAAATAATAATCCGGCACCAAATATGAGTACAGTTGAAAGTTTGGATACAACACCAAACATGAGTACAACAGAAGTTCCAAATAATGCTCCAAATATGAATACGATGGAAAGTCAAAATCCTGCTCCGAATATGAGTGTTGTAGAACCACCAATTCCTAATAATCCAATAAATAATAATGTTAATAATAATGGAGTAAACTAATGCTAACTTCTAAAAGTCCTCGTCTTGACCTTCATGGAGAAGAAGTAGCTTTAGTTTTTTCTTTGGTTAATGAGTTTATTAATGATAATTATAAAATGGGAATAAAAGAAATAGCTATTATTCATGGTAAAAGTACAAATATTTTAACTAGAGAAGTTCATAAAGTGTTAAAGATGAATAAAAAGGTTGTCAAATTTCATCTTAATATGTGGAATTTGGGTGAAACAATTGTCTATTTAGATTTGTAAAAATTTACAAATAATTATATCAAATTGTTGAATATAAATATATAAAAAAGTAGTAAAAAAAGAAAAAATGTACAAAATGTTGACATTTCAAAAAATATATGCTATACTTATAACGTATTTAGGGGGTATGGCATATATGAAAGGATACGTTTTAGATTACATAAATGAAAATGAATTTAAGAAATTAGAAAGAGCTTTAAAAAAATATAATATGTTAGCTTTTAAAAAGCTTAACTTTGATTATTATCCAGCTTTAAGAAATGGTAATTTCTTAGGAGAAAAACTTGAAAGTAATAAAAAGAATGGAACTGAAAAGTATTCTTTAAAATTACCTAGTGATAGAATGTTTACACAAATCCATGGTGAAGTTAAATTAATATATACAGTTCATAAGAAAGAACAAGTTGTTATTCTTGAAGAAATTACACCAGCTAAGATTTTACTTGAAGGACATATGTCAGAGTTAACTGCATATAAAGGAATAATGATTTCTAAAGCTAATGCATCTAAAGATATGTTTAAAATAGACTTACTTAATATGTTACAAGACAAACATGATTAGTTTGTCTTTTTTTGTAATTAGTGCTTGAAACTTAAATATAAATATAGTATAATGAAAAAGCAATGGACCTCTAGCTCAGTTGGTTAGAGCATCCGGCTCATAACCGGGCGGTCGT
>CANQBF010000009.1 GCA_947588895.1 uncultured Bacilli bacterium
TTGTCATCATATTAATCAACCTACCTTTGTATATATTATATCAAATTGATTGATTGCGAAAAAATTTCACTCCTTAGTGCTGATTTGCAACTTCATTAATTTACTAATTAGTATTATACGTGTTATAATTAATAAGAGGTTTTAGGTATGAAAAAGAAAGATTATCTTATTGTCTTATTAATTATAACTTTTTTTATTGGACTTCCTCTTATATCTACAAGAAGTTTAGATGGCCATGATGCAGTATTTCATTTTTTTAGAAATTATGGAACTAAACTAGCTATTTTAGATAAAGAGTTAATTCCAATGGTTAATCCGGTAATGATGAATGGTTTAGGTTATGCTCCCAATATATTTTATGGAGTATTACCAACTTACATTATTACCTTCATATCTTTATTTACTAAAACTTTTGGTTTAGCTATTAATATTTTTATTTGGTTAATGATTTTTTTATCAGGGTACTTTATGTATCATTTTACTTATGCTTTAACTAAAGATAAAAAACTATCATTAGTTAGTAGTATTATCTATATTCTTATGCCTTATCATTTATATGATATATATGTCAGAATGGCCTTTGGTGAAATTGTCAGTTTTGCCTTTATTCCACTTTTATTTCATGGTTTATATAATGTAATTTATGAAGATAAAACTAAATGGTATTATATAACTATATCATCTTCAATATTATTATTAACTCATGTATTAAGTACCGTTATGGTTGCTGTATTTGCTATTTTATATTTACTTATAAATATAAAAAAAGTATGGAATAAAGAATGTATAAAAAAAATAACTTTAAGTTTAATAATAACTGTGTTAATATCATTACCAACAATTATTCCGTTTTTAGAAGCTAAATTTAGTAGTGATTATATGGTTTTTGATAAAATATATATGAAAACTAATGGCTTATTTATGGAAAATCATGCACTTAATTTATTAAAAGGTTTTAATTTATTAAGTACAATGAGTTATTTATGTATAATAATTATTATTGTTATAGGTATTAAATATTTAATTTTAAAAAAGAATAAAAAAGAAATAAAATATTTTGATTTTTATATTTTAGGTCTATCTGCATTTATATTAACTCTTAATATTATTCCTTGGTCAAAATTACCTGATATGTTATCAATATTACAATATTCTTGGCGTTTATTAATGATTAGTGCTTTCTTCTTTAGTATTGTAATTGTTTTAATGTTTTCATCTTCTTTTCAAAAAAATAATAAATTATTAATAATACCTCTTGTTATCTTTTTTGCCTTAAGTACACCATATTTATATCGAGGATTTATTAATAAAAGAATTGATAATGCTCTAATTAATAGTAATAAAATTACTATAAGAAAAGATGTGGTAAGGTCAACGGGTACCGCAAGTGCAGAATATTTACCAAGAAATGCAATTTATAATTATGATTATTTAAAAAATTATGAAGAAGTAACAATTATTAAAGGAAATGGTTTAGTTAATAATTTTTCTAAAAAAGGTACTCATATTAATAGTGAAATTGCTTGTGAAGATAATTGTTTAATTGAATTTCCTTATATATATTATCCAGGTTATATAATTAAAATAAATAATAAAGTAGTAGATAATTTTGAAACTAATAATGGTTTAGTTGGAATAAATATTACTAAAGGAAATTATAAGTTAACATCTTATTATCGTGGTACAAATTTAATGATTATAGCATATTTAATTTCAATATTTAGTAGTGTTACATTATGTATAATTATTTACAAAAATCATAAAATAAAAAAGTAGTATGTTTACATTCAAATAAAATTCAAGTATAATAAAATTGAAAGGATAAAAGGGATTTTATGAAGTTTATAAAATCTCTTTTTGTGTGAAAGTAGTATTATGAATGAAAAATTAAAATTAATATTTATTAATGATTGTTTACCTAAATTAAGGAGTTTAGCATTAGAAGATGAAATTGTGAATGCTGATTTTGTACGATTTCAAGATGGAGCAGGCAAAGTAATACTACCAACGGAATGTAGAGACCAAGATGTTTATATAATTTGTGATGTTAATGATAAGACACCAAATAAATATACAGGACATATAATGTCACCCGATGACCATGTTCGAGATATAGCTAGAGTAATTGGAGCTTTAAGAGATAATCCAGCTAGGAAAACTTTAATTGTACCTTTTCAACCTTATGGCAGACAACATCGTAGAATGTTTGGTGAATCAACCGAAGCAGCTGATTTTTTAAGAGAATGTCATTATTTAGGATTTAAGAATATTTTGACTGTTGATTCTCATGATCCCAATGTAGCGGCTGCTATATCTAAACATAACTTTGATAATATGTATATGACTAATTCGTTATTAAGAGAATTAGTTATTAATGAAAATATTGATTATGAAAGACCAGAGGATATTTTAATTGTTGCTCCGGATGAAGGTGCACAAATAAGAGCAAGACATTTTGCTGATAGGTTTGGTTGTAATCATGCATTCTTTTCTAAAAGAAGAGATGTAACTAAAATAGTTGATGGTAAAAATCCTTTAGAATCAAATCAATATGTTGGTTTTAGTCCTAAAGATAAAACAATTATTGTTGTTGATGATATGATTTCTAGTGGTGGTACAATTTTAAAAACTTGTAAAGAATTAAAAGATATGGGAGCAAATAAAATATATATTTGTGCAACATTTGGTTTATTTACTAAAGGAACAAATGAATTTATTCAATATTTTGATAAAGAAATAATTAGTGGTATATATATTTCTAATTTGACATATAATAACATTATTAATTCTGAATGTATAAATGTTGTTGATGGTACAGAACAATTAATGACATGTATAAGAGCTATTCATGCAAGAAAAGAAAATATAAGTGAAGAATTAGGAATGTCTAAAATAGCTGTTAGAGAACTGGTAAGGAAAAGATAATTAGAGGTAATTATGAGTAAAGATGATTTAATAGATATATCAAATTACTGTGTATGTATTTATGATAATAGTCAAATTGGTTTATTTATAAGAGAAGTAGAATATTATAATAATCGAAGAATTAATATATTTAGAGAAGTTAATAATTTAGATAATATAGGTATAATTTATACTAAGATAAATAAGGGAAATAGAGTAACTGTACATGGTACAACTCTTGATAAGTTTAGAAGTAAGAATGGTTATTATACTCCAACTTGTTGTATAAAAAAATATATTAAATTAAAAGATTATTATAAGAATAAGAATAAGAATCCTAATTTTATAATATCTAAAGATCAATTTGATAATTTAGTAAATGAATTATTTATTGCTTTAGAATTTGAAAATAATATAAGAAAAACTAGATGATTTTTTTCGCATGATAATTATTTACAAATTAAGTTTCGTCCTTTATAATTGTAATTGAGGTGAATTTAAAATGAAAATATTATCTGTAAATGCTGGTAGTTCTTCTTTAAAGTTTACATTAATTGAACTTCCAAATAGAGAAGTAGTTGCCAGTGGTTTATTTGAAAAAATTGGTTTAAATGATAGTAGATATACGATAAAGTATAATGGTGAAAAAATAGTAAAGGAAAAAGAGTTACAAGACCATAGTGTAGCTGTAAGTATTTTAATGGAAGAATTAGTAAATTATAAAATTGTTAATTCTTTAGATGAAATTGAAGGAGTAGGTCATCGTATATTACATGGTGGTTCTGAATTTACAGAATCAATGTTATTAGATGAAGATGTTTTAAAAAGAATAGCTAAGTATAATGAATTAGGTCCACTTCATAATCCGGCAAATATTATGGGAGTAGAAGCATTTATGAAAGTATTACCTAACGTTAAAAATGTTGGCGTATTTGATACAACTTTCCATCAAACAATGGCTGAAACTGAATATTTATATCCTGTTCCATATGAATGGTACACAGAATATGGTGTAAGAAAGTATGGCTTTCATGGAACTAGTCATCGTTATGTATATAAAACTATATCTGAATATTTAAAAAGAGATGATTTAAAAGTTATTTCTTGTCATATTGGTAATGGTGGTAGTTTATGTGCCATTAATGGTGGTAAAGTAGTTGATACATCAATGGGATTTACTCCTCTAGCAGGTATTATGATGGGTTCACGTTCTGGAGATATTGATCCTTCAATTATTCCATTTGTGATGAAGAAAACCGGTAAAACCGCTGAAGAAATAGTTAATGACTTAAATAAAAAGAGTGGTCTTTTAGGTGTAAGTGGTGTTTCTAGTGATAGTAGAGATGTTGAAGATGCAGCTAATGAAGGTAATGAAAGAGCTATATTAGCTCAAAAAATGTATGCTCAAAAGGTTGCTAACTATATTGCTGTATATAATAATATGTTAAATGGTGCAGATGTAATTACTTTAACTGCTGGATTAGGAGAAAATTCTAAAAATATGCGTAAGATGATTATTGATAGAATTCAAAGTTTAGGAGTTAAAATAGATGATGAAAAAAATGATTTTCGTGGTGAATTTAGATTAATTTCAACTGATGATTCTAAAATTCCAGTATATGTTGTACCTACAAATGAAGAATTAATGATTGCCCTAGATACTATGGAACTTATTAGTAAGTAGGTGGGCATTATAATAAATAAAAAATTATTAAATAACATATATAAAGAAATTAAGAAAAGTGATGAAATAGTTATTGCCCGTCATATTGGACCGGACCCTGATGCCATTGCTAGTACCCTTGCACTACGTGATTCCATAAGAAGCACTTTTCCCGATAAAAAAGTATATGCCGTTGGGACAAGTGTCAGTAGATTTAAAGCATATGGTAATTTAGATCATCCCAATTTTAGTGAACTAGCTAAACCATTATTAATTGTTTTGGATGTACCTAATATGCATCGGGTTGATGGAATTGATGGATTAAAATATGATAAAATAATTAAAATTGACCATCATCCAGAGGAAGATATCATTGGATTTTATGATTGGACTGATACAACTAAATCTAGTGCTAGTCAAATGGTATGTGAATTAATTTTAAATACTAAATTAGAATTAACTAAAAAAGTAGCTGAAAATCTTTTCTTAGGTATTGTATCAGATAGTGAAAGATTTTCTTTAAAAAATACTACTTATGAAACATTTGATACAGTCAAAGAATTATTAAGAGTAAGTAATATTGATTTTGTACCTTTATATGATATTTTATATAATAGACCATTTTCTGAGCATAAGTTTATTGCTTATATAACTAATAATTTAAATATAAATGAAAATAAATTTGGTTATATAATTATTAAAGATGAAGTATTAAAAGAATATAATGTTGATAGTGCAACACCATCTAATTTAATTAATAATTATCATTTTATTGATGAACTATTAGTTTGGACATTTATTACGGAAGATGTTAAAAATAATGTATATAAAGTAAGTATTCGTAGTCGTGGTCCAATAATTAATGAAATAGCTAGTAAATATAATGGGGGAGGCCATAAATTTGCAAGTGGAGCAAAACCTAAAACTTTAGAGGAAGTAAATCATTTACTTGAAGATTTAAATATGGCTTGTAAAGAATATGAAGATAACGAAAATAAGCAAAAAGAAAAATAATTTATATGAAATAACAACATCTAATAATGATAAAATTAGTTTATATGATGATGTTATTTTAAAATATAATTTACTTATAACTAAAGAAATAAAAGATGATGAATTAAAAGATATTTTAAAAGATAATAGTTATTTAGAAAGTTATAATATTGCTTTAAAATATATAATTAGTAAACTTAGAACAGAAAAAGAAATTAGAAAAAAGTTAATAAATTTTAATAAAGATGCAGTTAACTATACATTAGATAGATTAAAAAAAGAAGGCTACTTAAATGATAATATATATATTAAAGCTTATATTAATGATGAAGTTAATTTAAAAATGACTGGTCCAAATAAAATAATGCAAAATTTAAAAAAATTAGGCTTTAAAGAAAATGATATTAATAACTATTTAATGACATTTAATAATGATATATGGCAAGATAAAATAAGAAAATATATTTCTAAAAAGATTAGTAGTAATCATAATTTATCTAGTCAAATGTTAAAACAAAAAATAATTCAAGATTTAATAGTTAAAGGCTTTTATAAAGAAGATATTTTATTTATCTTAAATGAATTTGAATTAGAAGATGATAAAGCAATATATGATAAAGAATATCTTAAATTAAAAAATAAATTAAGTCGCAAATATAGTGGAGAAGAGTTAGAATATCAAATCAAAAATCATTTATATAAGAAAGGTTTTAAACTATAAAAAAAGCTATCACATTTGAGTGACAGCTTTTTTATTCTTCTTCTTCAGTATCATCAGTTGCGTTTAATAAGTTATGCATATAGATTCCATATTGTCTATCTATTTCATCATCAACAATATCCATCTTATATAATTCACGATAATATTTTAATGATTTAGTATATAATTTATCATCGGCATCTTTTTTACGGTCTGCTAAAATTTCAATTATTTCATCTTTTAAATCTTCTTTAGATTCTTTTTCTTTAGAAGCATTACGATATATTACATGATAACCAACTGAAGTAGTAATTAATGATTTACTATATTCACCATCTTTTAAATTATAAGCAGCTTTAATAAGTTCATCATAATCTTCACCAAAATCAATATTAATATATCCTAAATTACCATCTTTATCTTTAGTGGCTTCATCTTCAGAATATTCTTTTACTAATTTTTTAAATTCTTCTAATTTATTATCAGCATCATTTAACTTTTTAATAATTTCATTAATTTTAGCTTTAGCAGCATCTTCAGCTTCTTTCTTTTCTGTTGTTGTCATACTATCCGTAACTTGTGGTGTAACTAAAATATGATAAACTTCAATATCCCCTTTAGCTTCCTTATCATAATAGTCATCGATTTCTTTATCTTCAACTAAACTTTTAGCATAAGCATCTAAGGCATAATCTTTTAAATAACTTAAATACATAGCATCAGTGTAAGCTTCAATAGTTTGAAGTCCTGTTTGTTGTTGTAATAATTGTAAGAAAGTATCTTTACCACCAAGTTGTTCAACCATTGAATCAACAAAGTTTTCAGCTTCAACTTTAGCATCATCTTTCTTATCTTTAAATTCTTCTTCTAAAACATATTTGTCAATTAAATTAACAACAACTTGAAGACCATAACTATCTTTAAGTTCTTCATAAACTTCATCAACACTAATTTTATAATCTTTATCTCCTTTTTTAAAAGTAACAATTGCTTCTTTACCATTTTCTAATTTTGGTATTTTACCACAACCACATAATAGTAGGCCACATGCCATAAATAATATAATAAATTTTTTCATATATTTCCTCCCATCAAGTATTATAACACAACTAATATATTTAACACAATTAAATTAAGCACTCACATCTCAAAAGATTAACCATAAATTATTAATGAATAGACAATAAAGGAGGAGTGAATTATGAACTGTGGAAATAATGGTATCGGTGCTGCTATAATTTTAGTATTGTTTATTTTACTAATTATAATTCTTGGAGCATATATTTAAGTTTATTTTAAAAAGGAGGTATATAAATTGAAAAACTGTAATAACCCATGTGGTTCCCAAAATAATAATAACAATAATTATAACTACTTTTTTATAGTATTAATTCTTTACATCTTACTTGCAATAATACTTGGAGGTAGTTTAATTTACTAAAAGAAGCAATGCTTCTTTTTTCTATTGCTATTTTTACTATTTTTTTATATAATAATAGCTAGTTTTGAGGGATTTATATGAATAATATGGAAATCGAAATATTAAATAAATATAGTGATTCTATGTATAAAACATTAATGACATTAAAATACTTTGAAATTAAAAATAATAAAGTAGAATTTGAAAAAAATATTACTAAATTAAGAAAAATTTTAAAAGAAGAAACTAATTTGTATGAAGAAGTCATAACTAATGGTATTGATAAAAAATTATTACATTCTGAAATTAATTTAGTAAATTGCATAAAAAGTATTATTTTAAATGATTATGAAACAATGAAAAATAAACGAATATCTAATTTGTTTTATAAAATATTAAACGATAAAGATACTATGATAGATAATGTTTTAGTAGATGATAGTATTAAATTTATTATTTATATATTAAAGGATTATCAAAAATATGATTATGATTTATATTATGATATGAAATATGCCTTGGCATATATATATCCCAATATATTAAAGTATTTATTAGAAACTAAATTTAATGTTTCCAAAGAAGTATATTGGTATTCATATTTTTTAAAAGATATTTATAAAATAAATGATAATGATTATTTTTCAAGAAAATTATTATTTATAAATGATGAACTAATGATTGATGATTTATATAGCATAATGAAAATAGATGATATTAAAGGGAAAAAAGGAAAAATGCTTTGTGATATTATTAATCGCTTAATGGCTTTATTAGTTTATGAAAAATATGAAGGTTTAAATCCTGGTGAATATTTAAAACTATTAAAAGCATATGATGAAAGTTTTACTTTAAAAGATGCTGAAAGAATTTTAAATTTTTATAATAATGATAAACAAATTCCTAAAATGGTAAGAATAATAAAAGGTAGGTAAAATATGGAAAACGGATATGGTTTAACAATAAAAGATTATGATATTGTAAATAATTTATATGATATAACAAAAAAAATTTATCATGAATTAAATATTATTAAAGAAAATGATAAACATAATATTCCAAATAACTATACTAAAATAAAAAATTTAATTGCTATAGAAAATAGAATTTACAATTGTATAGATAAACATAGTGTTAGTAATATTTGTTCGTTTATTAGTGATTTAAAAGATTATACTTATGCAGTTAATTATAATTATGCGAAATGTAATATAGGTGAAATAGTTAAAGCACGTATAGTAAATAAATTAAATTATATAATAGATAATATGGATATTGAATGTGAATATGAAGAAATGACTGATACTGAACTTGATGAATTAGCAGAAGTATATAAAGATGAAGACAATGAATACTTTAACGATTATTTTAATAAAGATATGGATTTACCTAATACATTTGTTGATATAGATAACATAAAAGAAGTAATTAATCAAGATATTCTAAAAATAGTATTTAAAATATTAGATAATGAAATTAATATAAATTATCAAGAACAATTAATTGATTTTAAATATAATTTAATGTTTATGTATGATAAAGTTTTAAATGAATTTATTAATAAAGATTTTCAAACTGATAAAGATGTTTATTTAAATATTGGTGTTAATTCATCAGTATATAAAGTTTCTAATGAATTATTAGAAATATTATTTGATGAAGTAACTTGGGATATTATTAAAGAACAAATAAATGATTTAATAGTTGAAAGTAATTTAGAAATTACAACAATAATAATTCGTAGTGTATTAATATTTAGTAGTGAAAGTGTTATTAATGATTTTAAAAAGTCTTTAAATCAATATCATTTAAATAATAATATTTTAAATTATTTAAATAAAGATAAAGATATTCCTAAATTAGTTATTATAAAAAAATAATACAAATTAATGTATTATCTTTTTTTAAGCTACAACACTAGGTATTGGCTCGATATTAATTGATTCATCATATTTTTTTAATACTTTACTAAATTCATCATAAACACTGGAATAATTATTTAAATATTTACTTTCCATTTTACTAAATGGAATAACTAAATAATCATTTTTACCTTTAGTACTATTATAGCTTCGATAAGAGTAATTTAAATCAGCTCCAATATCTTTTATTTCAATTGTTGTTGTATCGTGTTCTTTATCAACTGTTTTAACAATATTTAAAGTAGCAAACATTCCTACAACTCCAACTTTTCTAACCTTTGCTGTTTCGGCTCCCATTTGATTAGAAACAAAATTACCTAAAGAATAAAATACAACCATATCACCAATTTTTTCCCATGGCTCAATACAATGAGAATGCGTACCTAAAACAATATCAACACCATTATCTGCTAAAAACTTAGCTATATTTTTTTGCTCAGTAGTCGCATCTTGATAATATTCAACACCCCAATGCATAGCAACAATTAAAACATCAACTTTATCTCTAACGGCTTCAATATCTTTTTTAACTACTTCTTCATTATAAGTATTTAAGATAAATGGTTCTTTAGCTAAAGCATTAGCACCCAAACCATTTGTACTAGTCGTATAAGATAACATGGTATATGTAATTCCATTTTTTTCCATAATTGGATAATTATTTCGATCTATTTCATCATAAAACATTCCGGTTGCTAAAATATCTTTTTTATTTCGCCAATAAGTAGCACTAACTTTAGCTGAAGTAGCACCACCATCCATTGAATGGTTAGTAGCAAGACTTACTAAATTAAAACCAGCATCAAGCATGTTATTTCCAAAAGCACTTGGAGTATTAAATACGGGATAACTACTATAAGCTTTATTATCATCAAATATAGTTTCTTGATTATAATATCTAATATCATAATCTTGAATTTTTTCTTTAGTATAAGTTAATATACTTGAAAAATCATAAGTATTAGTATCTTTATTATAATATGATTCATATATTGGTTTATGAATTAATCCATCTCCCGTTGCAATTAAACTAGCAGTATAAGTTTTAATTTTTTCTTCTTCTTTATCTTCTTTATCTTCTTTATCTTTTTTATCTTTCTTTTCATTATAATTACTATTATTGTTATTTTTACTTGCTGGCTTTATATTACCAAGTAAATTACCGACATTAAAAGAAATAATAATAGCAAGTATAATAATTACTATAATTTTTAATTTTTTCTTAACTTTCTTTTTTAATTTTAACATTATTTTAATTCCTCATATACTTCTTTAACATCTTTAATAGCTCTCATACCATAGTTAGGAAGTAAATGCATATGATAATGTTTTATTTTTTGACTGTTACCATAATTTATATGAACACTTAATTCTTTAGCGTTTAATCTTTCCATTATATGTTTCGTATATTTTTTAGCAATATTATTAATATGTAATACTAAATCATCTGGTATATCCATAAATGTATCATAATGAGTTTTAGGAATAATTAAAGTATGACCATCAACATTAGGATAAGCATCTAATATAACTATTACTTTATCATCTTCATATAACTTATTACTAGGTATTTCACCATTAACTATTTTACAAAATAAACATTCCATTTTTATCACCATCTTAATTTTACTAAAAATAGCGAATTTTGTCTATTACTCTTTATTATTTTAAATTATTTAATTTTAATTTTTGTGTCTTACTTAATCGATAAGAATCTCTAGCTTTACTAATAGTTTTATTAAATACAAAGTTATCAATCTTTTGTTTATTATTTTTTAAATATTCATAAGTTAAATCATAATATTTAATTAAACAAATAGATAAACACCAAGATATTGCCATATTAACATAATACTTATTACTTTTTATTTTTAACATTTCATCTAAAACATAATTAATATATTTATCATCAATATAATATTGTAATAAAATAACAATATAAAATCTTTGATAATATTCTTTTTTAATCTTTTTAATTTTCTTTAAATAATCTAAAAATATTTCTTTATTATTTTTAACTAATTTAAGTTCACTACAAAAAGTATCACAAATAGCCCAATTATCTATTTTAGCTAAATACTTAGTAATTAATTCTAATCTTTCTTTAATATTAATATCAATATTAGCAATAATAAATCCCTGGGTTAAAATTAATTCAAAGTAATTAGAATAATCATAATTTAATAAAATATCTTTATTATATTCTTTAATTAATTTATAACTAATTTTTCTTAACATAGGAATTTTAATACCTAATATTTCATAATTAGTAAAACATATTTTTTCTTGAAACTTTTTATATTTATCATCTTTATACTTATTTAATATTTCTAATATATTCATAAATACCTCACTCAATAAATAATTAATTTTAAATTTATAATATCATAATTTATAATGTTTTAAAATAACTCATAAAAATTAAATTTTATATTGAATTTTAAAAATCATTACTTTATAATAGAAAGTCATAAAGGAGTAGGGTTTATGGTAAAAGGTAAAAATAATAAAAAAATTATCACAATATTATTAGTTATTATTTGTTTAATTTTTAGTATATTTGTTGCAGGAAGTATTAAATATCAAGATAAAAAAGTTATAAATAACAATTATCTTTCTTATGATATTAATAATTATCTTTATTTATCTGATATTAAATCTAATAATAATATTAATTTAGATAAAAACAAAGATGGTAAATTACTTAATTTAATAATTGATAATAATAAAAAAGTATTTATTAAAGGACTTTCATTTAATAATACTGAGGAAATAGTTTATGATTTAAGTAATTTACAATATGATTATTTTACAAGTTATATTGGTTTAGATAGTAATAATTCAAATTCAAATAATATAACAACAAGTATTTATACATCACTTGATAATATTAATTATGAAAAAGTTTATGAATATCAAGAATTAAATAAGAGTATTTTTGTTAAAATTGATATTCATGATATTAAATATTTAAAAATAAGTGTTACATTAGATGAAGATAATACGGAAGTATATTATGCTGATGCTAAATTAGTTAAAGAAGGTTATGTTAAAGAAGAATTAAATACAACAGATATAATCAAAAATATTAATGAATATGATAATTTAATTAAAGCATATCAAGATGATATTAATAATAATTTTAGTAATTTTAATAATTATCAATTTTTAATTTTACAAAGAAATTTAGTTAAAAATATTGGTTATAATGAAATTGAAGCTTTAATTAATTATGATAATGAATATCAAGAATTTTTAAATTATTTATTAAATAACCAAGATATTTTAGAATTATTTTTAATGGGTGGAATGCCTCAAGAAAATTATTTAACTAGTATCGAAATATTAAAAGATTTATTTAAGAATAATGAAGAAGATATAAATGATATTAATAATATCAAATTAATGATAGCGATATCTTTATCATCTAATTTAAATACTGATTATCATAATTTATATAATACTAATAAACAATATATAGATGGATATGCAAATTTAAGTGTTTCAGAAATACGTTTAGCAATTAATAATAATGGTACGCCAAAAGTAGTTGTGAAAAATGATGAAATAAGTTCTTATTTAGTATTAGATAGTAATCGTTTATGGCATATTAATGATAAATTAAATATTAGTGATTTAAGAACTAAAGGCTATATTTTAAATAATTGGGGTTATGGTAAATATGCATCTAAAAATCAAGCTAGTTATTTACTTTTAAGTATTGATGCTTTAAAAGATTATGATAACTTTGTTAAAGTTAATGAATTAATTATGCTTTTAGATACATATAAAGATAATAAAGATCTAATAAATAAAATTAATAATTATGCTTTAAATATTCAAAGTATTAATTTAGATATATGGTTAAATTTAATTAATGAATGTAATGATGATAATTGTTTAGTAAGTTTAGGTAATATGATTGTTGAAAAATTAGCTAATTATCCACTTCCAATGTATGATTTAATTAATCTTATTACTAATAAGATGACAAATTATTCTTTAATAGCGTCTTTAAATAATACTTTAAATCTTACTTTAAATAATAATATTAACAATGATAATAAAATGATAAAAGATGTGGTTATATCTTTATTAAATAATAATTTAGATATAGTTAATTTTAGTTTTGATGGAGATAATAAAAATAAATTAATTTTAAATAATAAATATCAAGATAAGAATATTATTTGGCAATATAATTTAACTGGATTAGATAGTGATTGGCATGAAGTTAACACTAATGAAGTAGAATTAAGTTTAGATGAAATAAATTTAATAAATGAAGATAATGATATTAAAATAAGATTTAATGATAATTTAGATGATATTTTTGTTATTGATATAAAGGGATCTCAATTACCAAATGATTTAGTTATTAATGATTATGAAAACAAAATATATGGTGATTTAAGTTATTTAGAATGGCAAGATGAAAATAATAATTGGATTAGTTTTAATGATAAATTACCACTTTTAGATAATGAACGAGTTATAACTATTCGAGTAAGAAAACATGAAACATATTTAGAAAGTGAAGTTAGTAGTTTAATCTTTACCCAAGATAATGTTAAAGAAGAAGAAACATATATATCACTAGATAATTTAAGTATTTTAAGTTTTTCATCAGAAGATGAAATTAATAAAGCTCAAAATATTATTGATGGTAATCCAAATACTTATTGGCAAACTAGTGAAGATGATTTAGATAAATATATAGTTATTAAATTAAATGAAGCTAAATATTTAAGTGGTTTAAGTATTAATAGTAATTCTATATCTAATGTATCTGTTTTTACAAGTATTGATAATGTTAATTGGATAAATGTTACAAATGAGGTATCTTTAGAAAATAAAATTAATTTTGATCAAATTGAATTAGCATTATATGTAAAAATAATTGGTATTGATAATGGAAGTGTATTAAATTTATTTGAAGATAAAACAAGAACAAGTATCCCAACAGCTAGTTTAGAATATAGTATAACTAGTCTTACTAATCAAAACGTTATTGTTAAATTAGTAAATCCTAGTAAAGAAATTAGAATCTTAAATAATAATGGTAGTGATACATATACTTTTAGTGAAAATGGCACATTTACTTATGAATTTGAAGATTTATATGGTAATAAAAATAATGTAACTGCTGTAGTAGATTATATTGATAAAGAGTTACCAATAGCTAGTTTAGAATTTAGTACAATAGCTAAAACGAAAGATAGTGTTATAGTGACATTAAATAGTAATGAAGAAATAATTATTTTAAATAATAATGGTAGTAATGTATATACCTTTAATGAAAATGGTACATTTATATTTGAGTTTACTGATTTAGCAGGTAATTATAATACAATAACGGCAAATGTTACATGGATTAATAAAAATACTGATGTTAAAGAAGAAACACCAAAAGATAATGATAATAATTATGAAGAAGAAATTCCAATTATTCCTAATAATGATAAAGAAGATAATAATAATCAAATAGTAGAAGAAGAACATAAAGAAATTAATTGGGATTTAATATTATTCTTAATTATAGTTGGAGCTTTTATTATTGGAATTATTATTGTTAAATTATTTTCTCATAAGAAAGAAGAAAATTTAGATATTTTAAAAGATGATGATAAGTTATTTAAAGAAAATAAAAAAGAAGATTTAAAAGCGAAGAAAAATACAGAAGTATTTGAAGAAAATACTAAAGAGTTATTTGCTAAAGAAGAAATAGTTGATGTTTTAGAGCGTAAGAAGACTGCTTCATTTGAAGCCAAAAAAGATAATTTATTAAAATCTAATAATAATAAGAGAAATAATAAGAAAAAGGGAAGTAATAAAAATAAGAAAGCAAGCTAAAACTTGCTTTTTGTGTACTCTTTTTGCCTATATAAGCATAAATTAAATTAGGGAGTGATAAATTTGTCTAATTATCGAGAAATTGTAACTAAAGCTGTTATAGGTAAAGCAAAGAAAACGAGTGGTAATAAATTTCAAATTGAAACTGATGAAGAACCTAATACTGTTTTAGGATGTTGGGTAATCAATCATAGTTTTAATGGAATGAATAATAATGGTAGTGTTTTAATTAATGGTTCATTTGATGTTAATGTTTGGTATTCTTATGATAATGATACGAAAACTAGCGTTAGTACCAAAAGATTTACTTATACTGATAAAATGAATGTGCCACTTAAAAGTGATACTGTATTAGATAATAATTCCGAAATTATTGTTCGCAGTTTAAGACAACCAACAGTTACGGATGTTAAGATTAATAATGGAATAGTAGATTTAAATATTGAAAAAGAACTTGGTGTCGAAATTGTTGGTAATACTAAAGTTAAAATTGCTGTTGAAGATTTAGATGAAGATTATGTTGAATTAATTGATGAAGAATTAGATAAAGAAATTGATAATATTAATCCGGAATATTTAGAAGCAGAAGAAGTACAAGATGAAAACTAGTCAACAAAAAATGTTGACAAGTTTTTTTATGAATGATATACTAATGGCAGTAAAGAAGGAGGAATAAGAAATGGCTGTTAAATTAAGATTAAAAAGAATGGGAGCAAAACAAAAACCTTTTTATAGAATAGTTGCTGCTGATTCACGTTTTCCAAGAGATGGACGTTTTATTGAAACTGTTGGTACTTATAATCCAATTAAAGGTCAAGACCAAGTAGTTATAGATGAAGAAAAAGCTTTAAAATGGTTAAATAATGGAGCAATTCCTACTGATACCGTTAAAAATATTTTATCAAACGCTGGTATAATCAAGAAATATAACGATAATAAAAAGAAAAACTAGGAGTATTTTATGAATGTAGTAGAGTTTGCTGAATACTTAGTAAAAAGTATTGTCTTAGAGCCTGAATTAATTAAAGTATCTGAATTTCAAGCTGATGAAGATGTAACTATTTTAGAAATATTAGTTCCTGAATCAGAAATGGGAAGAGTAATTGGTAAAAATGGTAAAACATCAACATCAATTAGAACTTTAATTCAAGCTTATGCCGCAGTTAATAAAATGCCAAAAATAAAAATAAATATTGATTCATTTTAAAAAGTTTTACATAAAAAGTGTAGAACTTTTTTTATAATAAAAAATTGCTTATATGGATAATATTTGTTAAAATTATGCTAGAGGTTAGTATGATAAGATTAGAAAATATAATTAAAAGTAGTGATAAATATCAAAAAGGTGTTTTTTCTTTAAATAATATCAATATAACTTTTAATCTTAATCAAATATATAATATTGTTGGTAATATTAACAGTGGTAATAAAGATTTGTTATTAGTGCTAGGATTAATTGATAATGTTGTTGCTGGTTCATATTATTTAAATTCAAAAAAAATAAATGAACTAAGTAATAGGGAAAAAGCCTTTATTAGATTAAAAGAATTTGGTCTAGTTTTAGATAAACCTTTATTTATTAATACTTTAACAATCTTAGAAAATATTATATTACCCATTTATTTTAATAAAGAGATAAATTTAGAAACTAAAAAAAGTAAAGCTATAAAATTATTAAAAGAATATAATTTAGAAACTTTAGCTAATTTATATCCAAATAATTTAACCTATTATCAAAAACAAATTATTAGTTTAATTCGAGCTTTAATTAATAATCCTAATTATATTTTAATAGATAATATATTTGATGAAATGACTGATTTAGAAATAAAAAATTATTTAGCTTATATAAAAAAATTGAAACAAGATAATAAAACAATTATAATGGCATCAAGTAAAAAAATAGAAGATACAGAAATTGATAAAGTAATTTATATGGATAAAGGAGTGATACTTCTTGATAATTAAAGGATTTTTAAAAAATAAAAAGAATTATAAATGTTTAGTTATTTTGATTATATCAATTTTTATTTTAACAATATTATTACTTTTAAAATCATATTATATAAATAAAATTAATAAATTTAATGAAGATTCACTATTTAATTTTCGAGTAAATATTGATTTATATGATGATATTAAAAATATTAATAATATTAAAGATTTATATGTAAGTATTTTAGGTAAATATGATAGTAATGTTATTAATTTATTAGCTAGTAAAGATAATAATACTTTAAAAAATAATGAAATAATAATTAATAAAAAAATTTTTAATAATGTGCATATTAATGATTTAATATCTATTAATTATCAAAATAAAAATTTTGAGTTTATTGTTAAAGATGTTATAGATAATATAAATTATGATACTATTGCATATATTAATTATGATTATTTACAAGAAATAGCTAATGGCGAAAAAGAATTTTGGATGTATATTACTTTAAATAATTATTTAGATTTTGATAATACTAAATATGAACTACAAAACTTACATGGCTTTAATGCTAGTGTTGATAAAATAACTAATAATAAAATTTTAGAAATAGATTATGAATTTCATTTAGCTATAGTTAATATTATATTATTTTTTTACTATATAGTTTTAGTAATAATTATTTGTTTTATTTTATATAGTGTAATTCATAATAGTGAAGATAATAATTATTTATATAAATGTTTTGGTTATAATTTTAACCAAATTATTTGTATTAATATTATTAATATATGTATTATCTTTTTAATTCCCATATTTATTAGTATTATCTTTTATTATTTAATTTATTTAATTTTATAAATTATTGCACCATATAAAAAAATATGTTATTCTTAAATTAGTAAATATACATAGATTTGGGGAGGTTTGAATGATAGCAATAAATAATGAATCAGGAATTTGTGAAGGAATAATTAATACTTTAAATATTATATATGATACATATGAAAGTAATTTAAATAAGAAAATATATATCTATAATAATTTTATTAATAATTCTAAAGTTATTGATGAATTAAATAATTTAGGAATAGAAATTATTGATGATATAACTTTATTAACTAGTGATGATATATTAATAATTAATACTTATGGAGTATCATATGATATTTTAAATTATTTAAAAGAAAATAAAATTGAATATATAGATACTTCTTGTAAAAAAATTAATAATTTAAAAAAAGAAATATTTAAGAAATATAAAGATGATTATGAAATTTTAATTATTAATAATGAATATAGTGAGATAATTAATTCTTGGATATTAGACACAGGAATTATAATTAATGATATTGATGATTTAAAAAATTTAGAAGAAAGTAAAAATAAAGTTTTAGTTGGGTATGATTATTTTAATGATACAAATGAAATAATTAATTATTTAAAAGATAATTATCATAATGTATTAATTGAAAAAATAATATTAAATTGTGAAAATCATTTAGAGTTAAATGAATTAATTGAAGATAATAATATAACAAATAAAATTATTATTGCTGAAGAACATGAAAATA
Source organism: uncultured Bacilli bacterium (assembly GCA_947588895.1). Classification (GTDB taxonomy): domain Bacteria; phylum Bacillota_I; class Bacilli_A; order RF39; family UBA660; genus SIG200. The sequence continues at coordinate 18,969 of CANQBF010000009.1, forward strand.
TCAATAATAGTTTTAATAATATAGCATCCGTTATTAAATATATTTTAGAAAGTAATTTAACTAAAGAAGATGATATAAATTTAATTGGGAGTAAAAATACAACAATTAAAGAATTATGTAATTATAAATATTTAATATCATTTTTATTATATTATAAAGAAATAGCTTCTAAATTAAGAGAGAATCAACAAGATTTTAATAATAAATTAAGAGTAGATAGTGATAATGAACTGGTTAATTTAGTTTATGATGATATTAGTTATTTAAATCAAGATGGTAAATATATAAGAGGAGTTTTAATTGCCCTAGGAGAATATATGACTACTTGTAATAATATTAATTATCTTGATTTAGCATATGCTTATGAACTTTTTCAAACTTCTGTTTTAATTCATGATGATATTATTGATAATGCTAAAATTAGACGAGGAAAAGATACGATTCCAAGAAGTATATGTAAAAAATATTTAAATAAAAAACGTAGTCAAAATTATTATGACGATACTATAAGATTAGCTAATTCCATTGGTATATGTGCTGGTGATTATGGATTTTATTTAGCTAATAAAGTAATAATTGATAATTATCAAAATCATAAAAATTTTAATAAAATATTAGATTTATATAATGATATTGTTATTAAAACAATTAAAGGAGAAATAATTGATGTTTATTTACCATATTTAAGTAAATATAATTATAAAAAAGTAGAAGAGCAAGATATTATTGATATATATCATTTAAAAACTAGTTGGTACACCATTATTGGACCAATGTCACTGGGTTATTTACTTGGCGAAAATCAAATATCTAAGGAATTACAAGATATTTTAAATAATATTGGCATATTGTTTCAAATTAAAGATGATTTATTAGGTATATATGGTAATACTAAAGTTATAGGTAAACAAAATACATTGGATATTGAAGAATTTAAACAAACTTTATTATATTCATATATCATGAATACAAGTTATCAAAAAGAATTCTTAAAAATATATGGTAAAAAGAATGTAAGTGATAATGAAGTAAAAAGAATAAAAGAATTATTAAATGAAAGTGGAGCATATGAATATGTTACTAATTATTTAGATGATTTATATAGTTTAACTATTAATAATATAGATAGTTTAGAATTAGAAGAAGAATATAAAGATATCTTAAAAGGTTTATTAATATATATTTTAGAAAGAAATAAGTAGGAGGATTTAAATGAATAAGAAAATGCATAGTAAAGAAAATGATAAAAGTTTAGAAAGAGATATATTAATAAGTAAAATATTAACTTGTATTATTATCTTTTTAGTTGGTGTAATTGGTGGAGTATTATTAGAAAAAAGCATGTTAACAGTTAAGAAAGAAGAAAAAGAAGATAATAATACTAATGAAAAAGTAGTAAGTATATATGATATAGAACCGATTGTTAAAGAATATAGTACTATTGATAAAAGCAAAGTATATTTATATAATACAAATGAAATAGAAATTAAAAAAGATAATGAAAATATAAAATTAAGTGAATATTTAAAAAGTTATAAAAATAGAGATGATTTATTTAAAAGTATTGAAAAAGAATTAGAATTAGTTAATAGTTTAAATGATGGAGGTACTAATATATATAAATCTAAAGATAATAGTATGTTTAATAAAGATATTACTATTATAAAATGTAATACAACTGAAGGTAATAAAGATATATATATTGGTGAATATATGAATACTACAACAGCATTTGAAAATGGTGCATGTAATAAAAAGATGATAAAAGATGCAAAATTTACAAAAGTATATACTATAAAAAAGATAAAATTAATTCAAGATAATAAATATGAATTAACTATATATGATAAAACAAATGATAAAAGTGTTACCATAGAAAGAGTGATTAATCAAGATAGTTTAGATATATTAAAAGAAAATAAAGAATATACTTTCCATTTTACCAATAAATATCAAGAATTAATCAAAGATGATATTAGTACTATTTTTGATGAAGCTAGTTTAGCTGGAGTTGTTCCACTTGAAGAAGAGTAATTCTTCTTTTTTGTTAAGATTTTGTGAAAATTAGCACTCAAGTGTTGCAATTGCTAAAAATTGTGCTATAATTATAGTTGTAAAGGGCATAAAAACTACACTTTACGGGTATTATAATTATAAGTGAAAGAAAGAGGATGGTTATATTATGATGATGATACCAAGAAGAAATAGTTTTGATTTATGGGAGGACTTCTTTAAAGACCCATTCTTTAATACTAACGAAAGTAAAGTAATGCGTACAGATATTAAAGAAGATGACAATAATTACAACATAATTATTGATTTGCCAGGATATGAAAAAGAAGATATTAAAGTTGACATCGAAGATGGTTATTTAAATGTAACTGCTACTATGAATAATAGTAAGGATGAATCTAATAAGAAATTTGTTAGAAGAGAAAGATATTTTGGTGAATGCAGTAGAAGTTTCTATGTTGGTGATGTAATTAAGAGTGAAGATATTAAAGCTTCATTTAAGAATGGAACACTTAATCTAGAAATTCCTAAAAAAGAAGAAATTGAACAAAAAGACGAGAAGAAATATATTAATATTGATTAGAAGATATATTTCTTCTTTTTTTATAAGCAAATAAGCTTGATTTTTCTTGCAAAATAAGGGAAGTTATAATAAAATATGTTTAGGTGATGAGAAATGTTAAAAGAATTTAAAGAGTTTATTTCAAGAGGCAATGTAGTAGACTTAGCAGTCGGTGTTATTATCGGAGCTGCTTTTGGAAATATTGTTACTAGTTTAGTTAATAATATTTTTACTCCAATTATTGGAATTGTTTTAGGAGGACATGATTTTTCTAATTTATCGATTACTTTTAGAGATGCCCATATTATGTATGGAGCATTCATTCAGTCAGTTATTGACTTTTTAATTAATGCTATATGTTTATTTGTAGTTGTTAAAATAATTAATAACTTTAATAATGGAATACATAAATTAGGTAAAAAAGGAAAAGAAGAGAATAAAGAGGAAGCAAAAGAAGAAGTTAAAGAAGAACCTAAGAGTGAAGAAGTATTATTACTTGAAGAAATAAGAGATTTATTAAGACAAGAAAAGAAAGGAAAAAGTAAATAATGCTAGCTAAAATTTTATACTTAATAGTTGGTTTAGTAGTAGGAGTTATTTTAGGTTTTATAATTTCGAGAATAATAACAAAAAAATATATGCAAAAAAATCCACCAATTAATGAAAAAATGATTGAAGCAATGATGAGTGGAATGGGTAGAAAACCTAGTCAAAAACAAATTAAACAAGTTATGAATCAAATGAATAAATTTAAATAAAACGAAGATGAAAGATTAGTAGCAATAAAATATTTTAATAGAGAGTTAGTGGTTGGTGGAAACTAATAAATAATTATTGTGAATCTCCTTTCGGAGTATATTTAAAAAATATCGGTTAGTTGCGTTATAAACTAATAAGTAATATAAAGGATGGTACCGCAGAATTGCTCCTTAGGAGTAGTTTTGTGGTTTTTATTTTAAAGGAAAGAGGAAAAATTATGATAGATATTAAATTAATAAGAGAAAATAGAGAATTAGTAAAAGAAAATATTAAGAAAAAATTTCAAAATAAAAAATTACCATTAGTGGATGAAGTTTATGAACTAGATAAAGAATATCGTGAATACAAAGTTAAAGCTGATAATTTAAAAGCTGAAAGAAATAAATTAAGTAGTGAAATTGGTTTACTTATGAAAGATAAAAAAGTTGAAGAAGCCAATAAAATAAAAGAAAAAGTTAATGAAATTAATAAAGAAATACCTGAATTTGAAGAAAAAGAAAATGCACTTGAAGGAAAAATCAAAGAAATTATGATGGTTATTCCAAATATTATTGCTGATGATGTTCCAATTGGGGAAGATGATTCAAAAAATGTTGAAGAAGCTCGTTTTGGTGAACCTGTAGTACCTAATTTTGAAATACCATATCATGCTGATATAATGAATAGTTTTAATGGCCTTGATAAAGATGCTGCCGGTAGAGTAAGTGGTAATGGTTTTTATTATTTAATGGGTGATATTGCTCGACTTCATTCAGCGGTACTTGCTTATGCTCGTGATTTTATGATTGATAAAGGTTTTACTTATTGTATTCCACCATATATGATTCATGGAGATGCTGTTAATGGCGTTATGTCTTTTGAAGAAAAAGATGCCATGATGTATAAAATTGAAGGGGAAGATTTATATTTAATTGGAACTAGTGAACATTCAATGATTGCTAAATATAAAGACCAATTATTAAAAGAAAGTGATTTACCTATAACCATGACTTCTTATTCACCATGTTTTAGAAAAGAAGTTGGAGCACATGGTATTGAAGAAAGAGGAGTATATAGAATTCATCAATTTGAAAAACAAGAAATGATAGTTATTTGTAAACCGGAAGAAAGTGAAGAATGGTACAATAAAATGTGGAATTATTCTGTTGAACTTTTTAGAACTCTTGATATTCCAGTTCGTAAACTTGTTTGTTGTAGTGGTGATTTAGCTGATTTAAAATATCGTTCATGTGATATTGAAGCATGGAGTCCAAGACAACAAAAATATTTTGAAGTTTGTTCTTGTTCAAATTTAACTGATGCTCAAGCAAGAAGACTTGGTATTCGTTATAAAAAAGAAGATGGTACTAAAGAATTTGCTCATACTTTAAATAATACTGTAATTGCACCACCTAGAATGTTAATTGCCTTCTTAGAAAATAATTTACAAGAAGATGGTTCAGTAAAAATTCCAAAAGTTTTACAACCTTATATGGGTGGAAAAGAAAAAATTGAAAAGAAATAAGTATTTTAAAACTTATTCTTTTTTTGATTGAATAAAATCATATATTTATTTGATGTCATTGTAAAAAAGTGGCAATGCTGCCAAAAAAACACAATGACATATTGAAAAATATTTGTGTGATATGATGCAATATTGTTGTAAAAAAGTGGCAATAATGCCAAAAAAATACAATGGAGGATTTAATTATGAAGCAAATAAGAAGAGATATATATTTAAATAAATTAATTAATTGAAAAGATAATGGCATGATTAAAGTTGTAACTGGAATAAAAAGATCAGGTAAGTCTTATTTATTGGACCCAATTTTTAAAGATTATTTAATGGAAAATGGTGTTAGTGAGGATCATATAATTAAACTTGATTTGGAAGAAAGAAAAAACAAAAAATATTTAGATCCTGACGTCCTTGATGAATATATTCGTAGTTTAATAATTGATAATAAAATGTATTATGTAATATTAGATGAAATACAAAATGTTCCTGATTTTGAGTTTGTATTAAACGGATTTTTACACATAGAAAATGTTGATGTATATGTTACAGGAAGTAATTCTAAATTTTTATCATCCGATATAAAAGATATTATATTCAATGTACTTTACATTTAGAAGAAAGAGAAAAAACTATTCAAGAAGAAAAACCATTACTTAATATTGGAGATGAGTTTAAAAAAATAATTGTTGTAAAAGATAATATAAAGCATTGGTATACAGAAGAAGGTATATTGGTGATTGGAATTCAAGAATTCTTGCTAAATCAAGATAGCCTAGATTTATAGTAACAAAAGAAGTAAATAAATTAATTGCTAATAAAAAAAGAAGTATATTTAAATGTTCTTTGAAATTTAAAGAATTATTATACTTCTTTTTTACTTGTGTATTGAATAGGTAATTTAAAATTATAGTCATATATGGTTAACATTAATTAGAATCATTGTATTTTTTTGAAATTTTTGCCACTTTTATACAATGATGTTAAAAAATTAATTCAAAAAATATATGTATATTGTCAAAATAGATTAATTATTTTTTTCTTATTTTTTTATATAGACTATCAATACAACAATATAAGTTATCATCTAAAGTAATTAAACTACTTATATGATTAGTAACATTAATTATTTTATCAATATTATTAATAGTATAAATAAAACTTTGAATATTACTATTAATAGTTTTTTCTATGTTGGTATTATCACCAAACATACCAATTGGATTACCCATCATTGGAGATAACTCAATTAATAAATCCCCTAAATAATTTATCCTTATAACATCATTGACACTTGTTATTTTATTAGCTTTTTCTACAATAATGTTATAATTGCTATCATTTTTAATTGTTAATTCTTGATAAAATTTACTTAATAAATAATTATATGTTAAATGATATAAATCGTTATTTTCAGGACGTTGATAAATAATACCTCCAGTACTATGATAATTAAATATGCTTTTAATATTAGAAAGATTTGATAATAAACTATTTAAAGCTTCAATTTCATTTTCTTGTTTAAAATTTATATTTGTATTTTCTCCTGGATAACCAATTGGAGATGGAATATCTAATCTAATATTATTATAAGCATTACTTTTATTTGTTTCATTAGAATTAACTATTTTATTAATACTATTAGAATTTAAATCAATACCTTTACCATTACTAGCCCAATCAATGATACTACCTTTAGGATGATTACTTAAAATATCAGAAACAGAATCTTTTAATATTGGATAATTCTCAGGAATAATTCTACTATCAATATCTTCAAACATAACTTGATGTAATTTAATATCATCATTATGATAAATATCATAACGATAATTTTTATAAAATTGATAACAATATTCTCTAATATCTTGAGAAGATGAATATTTTGATAATTTACTTCTTATAGCCATCGTATTTATTAAATAACCTTCCGGATTTAATATAGGTATAAAATGAATAGTTATATCATTAAATTCAATATTATTATTTAATAAATAGTGTATTAAATTTATAACAAAAGTAGTGCTAATTATTTCACTGGAATGTTGACTACCTATAACAACAATATTATTATTACCATTTCCATAAGTAAAATATCTAATAGGTAAATGTTCTAAAGAAGTATAACCTAAAGGATTATGTTCGATTATTTTAGTATTATTAAATGAGTCAAATATTTTTTGACATTCAAAATAATCATATATCATAATTTATCACCATTTATAATTTTTAATACAGTTTCTTTATCGTTAAAATAAGTTTTAGTATTACCAATTATTTGATAATCTTCATGGCCTTTACCTAATACCATTAATATATCATTATTATCTAATAATTGAATGCCTTTTTTAATGGCATTTTCTCTATCTAAAATAATTTCATAATTAGTTTTTTTAGTATCTTTTAATAAATCTTTAATGATTGCATTTTCATCTTCATCACGGGGATTATCGTTAGTAAATATTACTTGGTTAGCTAAATTTAAAACAATATTACCCATTTCTGGTCTTTTATCTTTATCAGAACCTGTACCGCCACCACAACCAATGACAACGATTATTTTATTACCATGCATTTCCCTAGCAGTAGTTAAAACATTTAAAATGCCATCAGGGGTATGAGCATAATCAATAATAATCGTATTATTTTTGTAAGCAATTTTTTCCATTCTCCCAACTGGACCAATAGTATGTTTTAAACATTCATTTATTTTTTCAAAAGTAAAACCGATTTTATGTAAAACAATAATAGCACATAAAGAATTATATATATTGTGTTTACCTAATAATTCAGTACAAAAAGTATATTCTTGATTATTATATTTTAAAGTAAAATTACTTTCTTTTGTATTAATATTATAATTAGTTATTTCATAATCACATTTACTAAAACCATATAATATATTATTATTTTCTTTTAAAATAAAAGTATCTTTATAGCTAGAATCATTATTGATAATAGCATATCCATCTTTTTTTATCATTTTAAACAATTTTTGTTTAGCTAAAGCATAATTTTCCATTGTTTTATGATAACCTAAATGTTCATGGGTTAGATTAGTAAAAATAGCAAAATCAAACTTTAAATTAGCTAATCTATTTTGATGAAGTCCATGTGATGATGTTTCTAAACAAACATATTTACATCCTTTATTTTTACTTTCAATTAATAATTCATAAATATCAATTATTTCTGGAGTAGTATTGGGTAGTTTTTTTACAAAATCTTTTATATAAAATCCATTAGTACCTATATAAGCACAAGTAATACCTAAACTATTTAGCATATTATGGATAAGCATAGCAGTAGTAGTTTTACCATTAGTACCGGTAACTCCGATTAATTTTAAATCTTTTATTTCATCATAATAATTATCATACAAATATTTAATTAAATATTCTTTAGTATCAGGTACTTTAATAGTAGGTACTTCATAATCACCATATTCGACAACTACTTTAGATGCTCCATTTTTAATGGCATCATTAACGTATTTATGGCCATCATTAAATGTCTTAAGAGCAATAAAAATATCGCCTTTTTTAATCTCTTTTGAATTATATTTTATATTCATGATGTTCTCCTTTCTTTTCTTAATAATATTATATTTTATTTTGATAAAAAAATCTTTATAAATGTTTTCTATTATACCATATTTTTAACTTTTATTTAATTATCATTTCTTACATTTACATAAGTTTACAAAAATGCGAAAATTGTTGTATTATAAAGGGGAGAATGCTATAATATTCTTAGAAAGAAGGATGTTATGAAGAAGGTAGGAATTTTATTATTATGTCTTATGCTTATTTTACCAATTTCTGTAAATGCAGCGAAGAGTAATAGTAAAGATACAACAAAAGAAGAAGAAAAAGAGGATAATGTTGATACTTCAAAACTAGTTAAAGTTTATGTCTTTGTTGCTGGTGGTTGTGGTTATTGTGAACAACAATTAGCATACTTAGAAAGTTTGGATTCATACAACAAGAAATTTACCATTGTTGAAAAAGAATTATTTGTAGATAATCAAACATGGGCTCATGGTGCTGATTATGAATTAGGAGAAACAGTTGCTAATGGCTTTAATAAAGCTGGCTTTAAAAATGCAAATGTTAGTGGTACACCTTTTGTAGTTATTAGTGATTTATATGCTGCAACTACTTATAGTGGTAATCTTGAATCAGTAATTAATGAAGCATATGAAGCTGGTGATAAAGATATAGTTTCATGTTATGCTGAAGGTAGAACTGATTGTTTACCAGAGCCTGATACTAAAATATCTCGTAAAGCATTAATTATTGCTGGCGTATGTAGTGTTGTACTTGCCGGCGCATTAATCGGAGCAGGTATAATAATTAGTAAAAAACAAGATTAACATTCCTAATTGGGAATGTTTTTTTAGCTTTTAATTTACAAAAAATGTCGGATTTTGACAAGTTTTGATAACATTTGTCGAAGTCCTTGCAAATTAAAATAAATGGGTTTATTATCATCACTCGAAGGCAGGGTTTTGGTCGATTTAAACAAATATAAAATATAACTTTAATTCTTAAATAAAATATCTACCCGAACAACTTATCCCATATTAAATCACCACCTGCTTTCAATATAATTTTAAAGATGAAATAACTTTGTAGGTGTCTTTGATAAATTAAAAATCATTTGTAGTTAAGTATATACAAATTTATTAAAAACTAAAGACTTTTTGTTAGAAATTTGATACAATACTTTGATAGGAAGTGATTGGTATGCATTTACCAGATTTAGATATTGCTAAAAAAAGAGAAAAAAGAGAAAATAAATATATTGATTTACAAGAAAATATTTCTAAACATTTTAATAATCAAAAATATTTTTTAAGGACTTATGGTTGTCAAATGAATGTTCATGATAGTGAAGCTATTCGTAGTTACTTGGAAAGACTTGGTTTAACTAGTACAGAAAACATTGAAGAAGCAACAGTTATTGTTTTAAATACTTGTGCTATTAGAGAAAATGCCCGTGATAAAGTAATTGGCTTTTTAGGTAAATGTCACTATTTAAAAAAGAATCATCCTAATATTAAAATAGTTTTAGCGGGTTGTATGAGTGAACAACCTGATTTTGTAGAATTAATTCAAAAAAAATATTCTTTTGTTGACATTATTATTGGTACTCATAATTTACAAGACTTACCAAAATTATTAATTCAAGAATTTAATAAATTAGATTATGTATGGTTGTGATAAATTTTGTACTTATTGTATTGTTCCTTATACAAGAGGTAGAGAAAGAAGTCGTCAACCAGAAAAAATTATTGAAGAAGTGATTGATTTAAAAAATCATGGATATAAAGAAGTAACTTTACTTGGCCAAAATGTTAATGCATATGGCAGAGATATTGGAGTTAAATTTAGTGATTTATTAGAAAGTGTTGCTAAAACTGGTATTGAAAGAATTCGCTTTGTTACATCTCATCCTTGGAATTTTACAGATGAAATGATTGATGTAATTGCTAAATATAAAAATATTATGCCATATATTCATTTACCAATTCAATCTGGTAGTGATGAAATTTTAAAAAGAATGAATCGAAGATATACTAAAAAAGAATATTTAGAATTATTTAATAAAATTAAAAATAAAATTCCTAATGTGGCAATTACTACAGATATAATTGTTGGTTTTCCAAATGAAAGTGAAGAAGATTTTGAGGAAACTTTAGATGTTGTTAAAACTTGTGAATTTGATGGAGCATATACATTTATTTTCTCCCCCAGAGAAGGTACTCCAGCAGCCAGAATGGAAGATAAAATATCAATGAAAGAAAAAGAAGAAAGATTATATAAGTTAAATGAGCTTGTTAATTACTATTCTAATAAAAGTAATCAAAAATTATTAAATCAAGAAGTTGAAGTATTAGTTTTAGGTGTATCTGAAAAAGATAGTAATAAAGTTTATGGTTATACTGATACTATGAAATTAGTAAATATTAATGGTCCAAAGAATATTATTGGTAAAATTGTTAGGGTAAAAATAACTGATGCTAAAAGTTTTAGTTTAGATGGTGAATATATTAATTAGCAAAAAAAGTAAAGTAAATAAAATTATAAATACTTATTTTATAAATTATATTGTATAATATATTTAGGAGTATATATGAAAAGAAAAAAGAATAATTATAAAATTGTATTAATAATATTTATTGTAGTTACAATAGCTTTATTTGCTGAAATAGGATATTTAGTTTTTTATAAAAAAGATAATGAAAAGTCTATTAATAATAAAGAAGTTAATAATCAAGAAGTAACTGATAGCAATATCGATAATAATGACAATAATATTGATAATGATATAAAAGATGAGCCTAGTAATGAGGAGGATGAAATTATTAATTTATTAAAGCAAGAAGAATATTATATTGAAAATAATTTAGATAGATATTTAAGTTATAAAGCTTTAAATCCTGAAAAAACTAATAAAGAAATAATTACTGATGTTAATTGTAATATTGATAAAGATTTTTATACTGATATAGAGAATAGTGATTTAGATAAAGGAATATTAGTAATAGTTAATAAATATCATGCTTTAAGTAGTAATTATATACCAAATCTTACTACGATGGAAAATAGTTATACTAGTGTAGCTGGAGCAAAAATGGAAGTTGAAGCTTATGAACATTTTAAAGAAATGGTTGATGCTGCTAAATTGGAAGATATTAAGTTATTTAATGTTTCAGCTTATCGTAGTTATGCCACTCAAGATACATTATATACAAATTATGTTAAAAGAGATGGTGTAGATGGAGCCGATAGATATTCAGCTAGACCTGGACATTCAGAACATCAAACTGGACTAGCATCTGACATAAATACAGCATCATCTAAAGCTCATTTTGAAAATACTAAAGAATATTCTTGGTTAATTTCTAATTCTTATAAATATGGTTTTATTTTAAGATATCCTGAAAATAAAGAATATCTTACAGGCTATAAATTTGAACCATGGCATTATCGCTATGTTGGAGTAGAAGTAGCAACTTATATTCATGAACATAATATAACTTATGATGAATATTACGCTTATTTTATTGAAAAGTAATTAGATTATCTAATTATTTTTTTATTTACTATTATAGTCTTTTGTATTATAATAAATCTTACTAAAAGGAGAAATACATGGAAAAAGATATTAATGCTTGGTGGAATGAACAAGTAAAAGAATATAATGATAGTGAATTTAAAAGAAGAAAAATAATAACTTTAAAAGAAGAAGCAAGAAAAAATTTGGCTATTGAAATGAATTGTAAAGATTATGATGAATTAAGAAATGTATGGGAGTCATTAAATAATAAATATCAAAAATATAAAATAGGTAAAGATAATGTTTGGAAAATGGCTAAAAAGCAAAAGAATTTTTGGAAAACTTATGATTTTACTTATACTGTAAAAGTAATGCAAAGAATTCAAACTATTAATGATATTGTAAATAGTATTGATATTGAAAAAATAAGTAAAGATTTATGTCATAACATTTTTTTAGCAGCAGCTGAAAGTAAAGTTATATTTAGAGAAATTATTGATTTAGATATCTATTTTAATATGGAGCTAATTTATGATGATGAAGATTTCTTCTTTGATGAAGAAAAATATTATACATTATGTAATAATTTAGTTTGTGCATATTTAGATAAAACCGAAGATTTATTAAATGAATTAAAACATAATTATGAAGTACAAGATGTTTTGAAAAGAGTATTGAAATAGGAAGGTAATAAAAATGACTATAAAAATGATTAATGAAGAATGGTTTGAAAAACAAAAAAATAAGTATTTAGATTCTTTAGCGGGTTTTGAATTTTCAAAACAATATAAGGAAAATAAAGAAAAATTTTTAGATAAATTAAAATCTGAATTTAGGTGTATTTTTAATTGTAGTTCTTATGATGAATTAGAATTTATTGTTAGACAAGTTAAAGATGAAAATTATCAAAAATTTGTTAATAATAAATTAAAAAACATTAATATTTTTGATGAAAATTTTCAAAAATATTATGAATTTATGAAATCAGTTAACTTAGCTAAAATGATACACAAAATTTTTGGCAGTTATGAAAATAGATTTTTAACAAACGAACGTAGTATGATTACATTTTTAAGAGTATATACTTTAAGTGATACAATATATTGTGATGTAATGGATTTAAACTTCTATTTTGGTATGGAATTAGCTAAATATGAAGGTGTTACTTTTACTGAAGATGAAATACATACTTTAAATTTATATGATAGTTTATATGATACATACTTAGAATATTATCAAAGATTTGTAGATACACTTCCAAAGTCAGAATTAAAACAAGAATTAGAAGCAATACCAAATGAATTAACAAAAATAGAAAATAAAGAGATATTTGGTAAAAAGTCTTTAAAAAGAAAGAAAAATAAGTAAAATTTATGGAGGTAAAATAATGAATAATAAAATTAGTGAAGAATGGTTTAATAAACAAAAAGATAAATATTCAGAATTTTTAGCAGAAGAAGAATTAGATAAAAAATATCTAGAAAATAAAGATAAAATTTATGATAAGTTAAAATCAGAATTAACTCTTAAATATAATTGTCATTCTTATAGTGAATTAAGTTATATTTTTAATGGAATTTTAAGAAGAAATAATTCAAAATATAGAATAAAAGATATAGATTTTGGTGATTTAGCTTTTCGCCAAAAGTTTAAATTTATGAATTCAATTAATTTAGTAAAGATGAGGGGAGAAATTCTTCGTGGTAGTCATCGAACTAGATATTTAGTAAATGAAGACAGTATAAAAACATTTTTAGAATTATTTATTTTAAGTGATACAATATATCATGATTTATTATGTCCAGAGATATATTTTGGTATGGAATTAGCATGTTATAAAGGTGAACAATTTACAGAAGATGAAAGACAATATTTAAATTTATATAATAGTTTTTATGATACTTATTTAGAATATTATCAAAAATTTATTGATACTCTTCCAGAATCAAAATTCAAACAAGAATTTGAAGCAATTCCTAATGAATTAATAAAAACAGAAAATGAAAAAATAGATGAACTAATAAGAGTAGAAAATGAAGAAGTAATAGAAAGAATATTTGGTAAAAATGCTTTAAAAAGAAAGAAAAATAAACATAATTAATTGGAGAGTAATAATGAATAATAAAATTAGTGAAGAATGGTTTAATAAACAAAAAAATAAATATTTAGATAATATAGCAGGTTTTGAATTTTTAAAACAATATAAAGAAAATAAAGAACAAATTTTAAACAAGTTAAAATCTGAATATACGGGGGGGTACATTTAATTGTCACTCTTATGATGAATTAGAATTTATTATAAAAGAAGTTAGATATGATAATTATCATAAATTTAATAATGGAAAAGACATTAATCTTCTTAATGATGATATTCAAAAAAAATACGAATTTATGAAATCAGTTAATTTAGCTAAAATGAGATACAAAATTCTTTGTAGTGCTCATAATAGATTTTTAGCAAATGAAGATAGTATGAAAAAATTTTTAGAAGTATATACTTTAAGTGATATAATAATACATCCTGATGTAATTGATTTAAATTTTTATTTTGGTATTGAATTAGCTAAATATGAAGGTGTTATTTTTACGGAAGATGAAGTACAAGTTTTAAATTTATATGATAGTTTATATGATACATATTTAGAATATTATCAAAAATTTATTGATACACTTCCCAATTCAAAATTAAAACAAGAATTAGAAGCAATCCCTAATGGATTAACAAAAGTAGAAACAGTGACTGTGGAAATAGAGAGTAAAACATTTGGTAAAAAGTTTTTAAGAAGAAATAAAAAAATACGATAAATTGACTATCGTATTTTTATTATACCTATATCTGTATCAATATTATTAATATTATATAAGAATAAAACATTTTTAATATTATTATCTTGGATATAATCACTAATCTTTAAATTATAATATCGAGGATCAATAACAATTATTTTTTGATAGTGATTAGCAATAAGAGGAATAAAAGAATTAGCATAACTATCTTTAATTATTAACAATTCTTCTTTATTGTCTATTTTATTATTAGTTATTTCTATTAATGGTTCATTAGTACCTAAAAAATAAGAATATTTATCTTTTTCTTTTAAATATTTTTCTTGATAAAAATCATTAACTGTTTTATTTAAATATTTAAGTGTTACATCATAATCCAAAGTATTTATTTTATATATATCATCATTATATTTTTTATTTGTAAATACTTTAGAATATAAAGTACCTAAGAAATTATCACTAACTTTTGTAATATTTAATTCATCTAAATTATAATAGTTAATATTATTATTTAGGCAATATTCTTTATAAGCAAAATATGCTCCATAACTAGTCCAATGATGGTCAGTTTTATAAAATAATTCATAATTATTTTTTTCTTTATTTAAAGTATCATAAATATTAATAGATTTAAAATTTAAATTTTTATAATAATAATTAATCATCTCTATTTCACTTTTATTAATATTATATTTAGGTAATTTTTCTTTATAGATACTTGTTGCAGTTGGACTTAATAATATTTCCATATTAACATCTATATTATTATTTTGAAATCTATTTAAAACATTAATTATTTTATCTTGATTAGTACTAGTTTTAAATCTATTAATTAGATAATTATCTTTAGTAATATAGACATCATTTATCATATCTTGACCACTTAATCTATATACTTTAGTTTTAAGGACTACTAAATGTTCTCGTAAAGGAAAATGGTCAGTTGTATAATTTTCTAAATTAGAAATATAAATACCATCAATTAAATCATCAAAACTAAATTGCGGAAAATTAGTTAAATAACGAAATTCATTTTCGGAAAATTCTTTTTTATCACTAATAATAAAGAAAATAGAGAATAGTAAAATAATAATTGATATGCATATTGTAATTAATTTATAAACTTTTTCCATAATTAAAATCTAAAGTACAAGAAGGGATTATAAGTATCACTAACTAAGAAAGATATAGTAATTATAAATAAAATAAGATAACTTATAAAAAATATTGTACAATAAACTCCTTTCCATTTACTATTTGTTATTTTTTCTTTAATAATTTTACTAACTGGCATTGAGAAAATACTAGCAATTATTAATATTAAACCATAATTTTTAATAAAGAAATAAAAGTCATTTTGAATAAAATTAGAAGTAAAAATATGTTTAGTAAAATTAATTAAAATGTTAATATCATCAAAGGCAAATATTAACCAACCAATTAAAATTAAAATAATACTATATAGATGTTTCAAAATATTTGGTAATTTTTCCAAATATTTTTTTAAAACAAATTTTTCAATAATTATAATAATACCAAAGTATAATCCCCATATAATAAAGTTCCATGCTGCT
>CANQBF010000010.1 GCA_947588895.1 uncultured Bacilli bacterium
TATAATTTTACTACTAATAATTATCTTAAGCTTTTTTGCTGGAATTAAAATATTTAATTATAAAAAATTATTAAAATTATCTGAGTTTAAATAATTATAAAAAGTTATTATTTTTCATTTGTTTACGACATAATTTGTGTTATAATTTTACTAGATAGAATAGTGGAGAGTTTATGAAGAAAAGTTATGGTTTATTTATTGGGGGATTTTTACTTATTACAATTAGTATTTTAAGTGTTTTGACTGCATATAAAACCTTAAGTATATTAGATAGTAATACTAAAGCTAATGTAAATAAAAATGAAAATATTAGTGATAAAGATGATGAAGAAAATAATTCTAATGAAGAAGAAATTCAAGAAGAAGTAAAAGATACAATTGTAAATATTAATGCCGTTGGTGATTGTACGCTTGGATATGATGATAATTTTGGATATCCAAATAGTTTTAATAATTATTATGATAAATATGGAGAAGAATACTTTTTTAAAGGTGTTAAAGATATTTTTGAAACTGATGATTTTACGTTTGCTAATTTAGAAACAACGTTCACTAATGCCACAGTTAAAACGCCTAAGAAATTTAATTTTAAAGGGCCTCTTAATTATGTTAATATTTTAAATAAAAGTAGTATTGAAGTTGTAAATATAGCCAATAATCATATTAAAGATTATGGTGACGAAGGTTATAATGAAACAATTTCAACATTAGAAAATGCGAAAATTAATTTTATTGGTTATGATTATTATTATGTCTTTAATAAAGATGATATTAAAATAGGTTTAGGAGGAATTCATTGTATTGAAACGATGAGTTGTACGGAAAAAATTGATAAAGTAATAAGTGGATTAAAAGAGTTAAATGTTGATGCAATGATTATTTCTTTTCACTGGGGAATAGAAAAAGATTATAAGCAAAGTACAATTCAAACTAAATTAGCACATTATGCCATTGATAATGGGGTAGATTTAGTTTTAGGACATCACCCTCATGTTTTACAAGGGATTGAAGTATATAATGATAAATATATTGTTTATAGTTTAGCTAACTTTTCTTTTGGTGGTAATAAAAATCCTAAAGATAAAGATACAATGATTTTTAATATTGAATTTACATTTAAGGATAAAAAAATTAGTGATACAAAAGTTAAAGTTTATCCAACAAGAGTATCAAGTGTAACTAATACTAATGATTATAGTCCAACTATTTTAACAGGAGAAGAAGCGAATAAAGTATTAGATAAGATTCAAAAATATAGTGTTAATTTTAATGTTTATGAACATATAGGATAAGATATTGCGAGAAAGATAAATTTAGAGTATAATTAAAATAGTTTAAGAATAAAAAGGTAGATGATGTTTCAATGTTTGGTAAAATTCTTTATATAAGTGATAATATAGCTCATGTTGAAAATAAAATGACAAGAGAAGTTGTATCTGACTTAATGAATGTCCATGTTATTTTTGAAGCTCCTAATCAAAGAATTTTAGGAGAAGTTATTGAGTTAAATGATGATGTTATTAAAATCCGTTTTTTAGGAGAATATCAAGGTAAAAGATATTTAAATGGTGTATTAAGAAAGCCATTATTAAGTTCTAATATTAGAATTATTAATGGGGAAGAGTTGATGGAATTAGTTGGTACCTATAATGATAAGACTTTTATTTTAGGTGATTCAGCTATTTATCGTAATTTTAAAGTATGCCCTAATATTAATGATTTATTTTCTAACCATTTAGCTATTTTTGGTAACTCTGGTTCAGGTAAATCTTGTGGTGTAGCTAGAATTGTTCAAAATGTTTTTAGTAACCAAGCTATGAATCCAATTAATGCTAATTTATTTATTTTTGATTCTTTTGGTGAATATAAAAACGCTTTTCATAATTTAAATGAAAAAAATCCTCAATATAATTATAAATTTATAACGACTAATCCAACTGATGATGACGATGTTCGTTTGGATATACCCCTACATTTATTAAATTTAGATGACTGGGCATTACTTTTACAAGCTAGTTCCCATTCACAATTACCAATTATTGAAAATACCATTAAACTTGCTAAAATCTTTAGTAAAGAAAATGAAGAAAGTCGAAGATTAAAAAATCATTTAATTGCTAAAGCATTACTTGCAATATTATTCAGTAATGAAACTACGGCCAATAAAAAGAATGAAATATTCACGATTATTGAAGTATGTAATACGCCTGAATTTAATTTTGACAGTGTTATTCCTGGGGTTGGATATCAAAGAATTTTTAGTGAATGTTTTGAAATTGATGCTCATGGAAATTTTGGTGAAAGTGTTTTAATTACTGATTATATTTTAAAACATATTTTAGATGAAGATACGGAATGGAATGTACCAACTGATGCTTATTATACCTTAACTGATTTTGCTAAAGCTTTGGAATTTACTCTTATAAGTGAAGGATTCCAACATAATGATAATTTATATAGTGATTCAATTATCTTAAAAGTACGTTTAAATACAATTATGACTAGTAAAGTAGGTAGCTATTTTTCCGGAGAAAAACATGTACCGATTGCTGAATATATTAAATCTCTTGTTTTAAAGGGAGAAAATAAAGCCCAAATAATTAATATTAATTTAGAAGATATTGATGATACATATGCTAAAGTAATAGTTAAAATATTTTGTAGATTATTATTTGAATTTTCTAAAGCTTTGGAAAAAAGAGCCACTATACCATTCCATTTATTTTTAGAGGAAGCTCATAGATATATTCAAAAAGATAATGATACTTTCTTAATTGGTTATAATATATTTGATCGTATCGCTAAAGAGGGTCGTAAATATGGTGTAATCCTTGATATTATCAGTCAAAGACCAGTTGAAATAAGTGATACAGTTATTGCTCAATGTAGTAATTTCTTAATATTTAAGATGACCCACCCATTAGATATTAAATATATTGAAGAAATGTTACCAAATATATCTAGTGATATAGTAGAAAAACAAAAAGTATTACAACCCGGAACTTGTGTAGGTTTTGGTGGAGCATTTAAAATACCAATGATTGTTAAATTAGAAATGCCAAATCCAATGCCTTATTCATCAAACTGTGATGTTTCTGGTTGTTGGCAATAAAGTACAATAATTGTACTTTTTCTTTTTATTTACATATAAATGTAAAATTTAGTAATAATTATGTATAAAAATATAAATTTGTGTTATAATAAAATTGCCTAGAGAGGTAAGTTATTCATATAAAACCGACTAAATTGATATATTGGGGAACTAATTATCTTGTTGTGTTGAATGCTAGCCATTAATATGTGTTAGAATCCTAATACTTGATATGTGTTCTACCACCTGCCAGAGAGCGGGCTTTATCAAGATAACTACCACTAGGTTTTTTTAATGGAGTTTTTATGTATGATAGAATAATAAAATTAATTGGAGAAGAAAATTTAAAAAAAATAACTACTAAAAAGATTCTTTGAGTAGGTGGAGTAGGTAGTTTTACTTATTTTTCTTTAATTAGAAGTGGAATTAAAAATATAACTATTATTGATAAAGATAAAGTAGAATTATCTAATTTAAATAGACAATTAATAGCTAATTTAAAGACAATTAATAAAAATAAAGTAGATGTTGCTAAAGAAATGGCACTTAATATAAATCAAGATATTAATGTTAAAGCAATTAATATGTTTTTAGATAAAGATAATATTAATACTTTAGATAAAGATTTTGATTATATTATTGATGCTTGTGACAGTATAAATACAAAAGTGGAATTAATAAAATTTGCCCAAGATAATAATATTAAAATTATTTCATCGATGGGAGTAGGTAATAGATTAGATGCAACTAAAATTAAATTAGCTAAACTCAATAAAACATATAATGACCCTTTAGCTAAAAAATTAAGAAAATTAGTTAAAGATAATCATTTAAATGGTAATATACCAGTTGTTTATAGTGATGAATTGCCTAAACAAAAAGGAGTAGTAATTGCTTCGTTAATTACCACTCCGGGAGTTGCAGGATTATATATTACAAATTATATTATTAATGATATTTTAGGGTTTACTAATTAAGAATGTAGCTAAACTATTTGGATTTTTATCATTCATAACAATATCATATATGAGAGTTATTAAAGGTATTTTAACTCTTTTTTTCTTGAGTAATTTATTTATTGATTCAAGTGTATAATAACCTTCAACAGTGTTATTTTTTAAGTATTCTTGTTTTTCTTTAGAATTATTAGTTTTACCAATAATATAACCAAAAGTATAATTACGAGATTTAGTGCTAGTACAAGTTAAAAGTAAATCACCAATACCAGCAAAAGATAAAATAGTTTTCTTTTTACCTCCTAAAGCAAATATCATATTTTTAATATCATGTAATGATTCATTAATTAAGAATGCTTGGGTTGATTCAGAATAACCTAAACCTCGAATAATGCCGGAAGCAATAGCAATAATATTTTTAATACTACCACATAATTCAATACCAATTATATCACTAGATACTCTCAATTTAAGAGTATCATTTTGTAAATTTTTTTTGACAATATCTATCGTATTTTTATTATAACCAGCAATAGCTAAAGCAGTTGGTTCATTATGAATTAAATCAATAGCAAAAGTAGGACCGGAAATAACACATATATTTTTAGTATGTAAATTATTTTTAACAATTGTTGATAATGTACTTAATGTATCATGATGTATTCCTTTTGAAGCTATACATATCGGTATATTATGATAATATGGTTTAATATTATTACATACATCAATTATATATTTAGCACTGGTAATTAAAAATATTAATTTACTATTTATTAAAGCTTCTTTATAATCATTAGTTATTTTAATATTATTAGGAAATATAATATCATTAAATATTTTTTCTAATTTATGGGTTTTATTAAATTCTATGACATTATTTTCATTTTCTGTCCATAATACTATTTCATTATTATTTTTCTTACTTAGCATTAAAGCAATGCCTAAACTATAAGCTCCTGTTCCAATTATTGTTATTTTCATTCTTTCCTCATTTCATCGTGAACTTTATTTAAATTATTTTCGACTAAATTATCTTTTTTATAATAATATTTAGCATTTTTGATATTATCAGGTAAATATTGTTGTTTAACCCATGAATTTTTATAATCATGTGGATATTTATAATCTGGACTACCATTTTTAATATGTTTCGGAATATTACCAACATTACCTTTATGAATATCATTTAAAGCATTATCAATAGCTATTACTGCACTATTACTTTTAGGAGATAAAGCCATTTCGATTGCTATTTCACTAATTATAATCCTGGCTTCAGGTAAACCGACGCGTAAAGATGCATTAATGGCTGCATCAAGTCTTGGACCAATTCCTGGATTAGCAAGGCCAATATCTTCATAAGCAATTACTGAAAGACGGCGAAAAATACTATCTAAATCTTCGACTTCAATAAGTCTCGCAATATAATGAAGTGTCGCATCAACATCGCTACCTCTTATTGATTTTTGTAAAGCACTTAAAACATCATAATGACCATCTTCATTTTTATCATGGAAAAAGATAGGTTTAGAATTAATATTTTTAATAACATTCTCATCAATTTCATGATTATTAGTAGAGTAGTAAGCAACCTCTAATAAATTAAGAGCGCTTCTTACGTCCCCACTAGATAATTCAGCAATTATTTTTAAAGTATCATCATTAATTTTAATATCTTCTAAGTATTTTAAAGCATTTTTTAAAACTTTAAAAATATCTTCTTTAGTTAATTCATGTAATTCAAAAATTTGCAATCGACTTCTTATCGCTGGATTTATTGAATGATAAGGATTACTTGTTGTAAGACCAATTAATATAATGGTTCCATTTTCAATATAGGGCAGTAATAAATCTTGTTTATCTTTATTCATACGATGTATTTCATCTACTACTAAAATTAAATCACCATAAAATTTAGCTTCTTGTATGGCATTATCAAAATCTTCTTTATTATTAATCGTGGCATTCAAAAACTTAGTTCGAAGATTTAGTTCTTTTGATAAGGCATAAGCAATACTTGTTTTACCAATACCTGGTTTACCATATAAAATCATCGAAAATAACTTTTTATTTTTAACTAAATTAGTAAGTATTTTATTATCACCAATTAAATGGTCTTGACCTATGATATCATTAAGTGTCGTTGGTCTAATTGAATCTGCTAAAATCTTCATTAATTATCCTCATCTATTAAGTGAGTAAAATTTTCAATTAAATGACTAACACTTGCACAACTTAAGAATGCCACAATAGAGCCTTTTTCTTGTTTTAATATATCCATATTATCTTCACTAATTATATTAGAATTAGGAATATTATCGGCAATTAAATTAGAATTAATTCCTGGATAATCACTTTGTTTTTCTCGATTTGAATCAACATTAGTTAAATATACTTTATCAGCTTTACTTAAAGCTTTAACAAAATCATCTTTAAAATCTTTAATCCTAGAATATGTATTTGGTTTAAATACGACAACTAATCTCTTATCAGGATATTTTCTTTTAATTGCAGTAATGGTTGCCATAATCTCTGTTGGATGATGAGCATAATCATCAATAATAATCGTGTCTTTAATAAATGTTTCAGCAAACCTTCTATTTTCATTTTTAAAGGTACTTAATCTATCTTTAATATCTTTTATACTAACTTTATAATTTAATGCCATAATAATCGCCGCAGTGGCATTTAAAACCATATGAGTTCCAAATATAGGTAATTTAAAATGTTCAATAAATTCATCATTATGATATAAATCAAATTCTTCACCATCATTAACTATACTATTTTTTATAATATATTCATTATCATTATTAAATCCATAATAGATAATTTTTTGATTTAATTTTAGTTTATGAGTATTAATATTATCACCACAAGCAATAATATTTTCTTTAGTATTACTAGCAAATTTACTAAAAGTATCAATGATATCATTTAAATCTTTATAACATTCCATATGTTCTTCTTCCATATTAGTAATAATTGTATTAGTAGGATGATATGTTAGAAAGTGTTTATTAAATTCATCACTTTCAATAACAAAAATGTCACTATCTTTGGAAATATGACCATTACCAGAACCGATAAAATATGATGGGTTATAAGTACCAGTTAATAACTGTTTAACCATACTAGATGTACTAGTTTTACCATGAGTACCTGATACACATATAGTATTAAACATACTTGTGATTTCACCAACTATTTCATTATACTTTTTAATAGTTAATCCTAATTCTTTAACTCTTATCATTTCTTTATTTGTTAAAGGCACTGCAACTGAATAGGTAACAATCGTATCTTTATCTAATTCATGATTATTATCACTATATATTTTAATATTACGTTCATGTAATCCTTTTTCTGTAAATTTATAATCGATTGTTTCATCATAACCTGATACATCATTACCTAAATCATACAATATTTGAGCTAAAGTTGACATTCCAGCTCCCTTAATTCCTATACAATAATATTTCATATTTATCACCTATATATATTATAGACTATGTCAATTTGAAAGTAAATATAAGTATTTAAACTAAATTATAAGAATAATTTATGATACAATTATATTGTGATTGATATGGATAATAATAAGAGTAGTAAAAATATTGAATTATATTTAGATTATTTAAAGTATGAAAGAAAATTAAGTAATAATACAGTTGCTAGTTATCGTTATAATTTAATTAAAATAGCTGAGTATTTTAAAGATAGTGATATTACTAATTTAAATGAAGATGATATTCGAAATTTTCTTTATAAAGTAGAAGAGAGTAGTAGAACTAAATCACATTATTTAACAGCTTTAAAAACTTTTTATGATTATATGGTTGAATTAGAAATAATTACTACTAACCCTTGTATTAATATAAAAATGCCAAAAATGGAAAAAAGATTACCCAAATTTTTAACGGAAGAAGAAATTAATAAATTATTAGATATAAAACTAACTAAACCCATTGATTATCGCAATAAAGCTATGCTTGAACTTTTATATGCAACAGGAGTAAGAATTTCAGAATTACTTAATCTTACTATGTCTAATTATAATAAAGAAGATGCATTAATAAAAGTAATGGGGAAAGGAAAAAAAGAAAGAGTTATTCCTTTAAGTGATATTACAATTAAATATTTAGATTTATATATTAATGAATATCGTAATTATATTTTAAAAGATAAATTAAGTGATTATCTATTTGTCAATTATAATGGAAATAAAATGAGTAGGCAAGGATTCTTTAAAATATTAAATGAATTATGTGATAAAAGTGGTATAAAAAAAGAAATATCGCCCCATATTATAAGACATTCTTTTGCAACGCATTTACTTAATAATGGTGCTGATTTAAGAATAATTCAAGAATTATTGGGTCATGAAAATATCTCTACAACCGAAATATATTCTCATGTTTCTAATGAAAAAATAAAAGATGATTATCAAAAACATCCTCATTATAGTAAATAAAAAGAAGATATTAAAATCATCTTCTTTTTAAATGTTATCTACTTTCTTTGTTGTTACGAGCTTTATTGTTACATCTATTGTTGTTATTATTAGCTTCTTTATTATTACGAGCTTTGTTATTAGCGTTTTCTCTATTGTTGCTTCTTAAATTATTACTATTTCTACTCATTTTATTATCCCTCCTAGTTATATTATGGATTATTTAGTAGTATTTATAAGTTAAAATTATTATTTTAACTACCAATATCTGGTTAGATAAAAAAATGATTTATTAGTATAATTATTATTCCTAAAATTAGTCCTACATATATATATTTATTTTCTTTGTATGATATACTTTTAGGTAACATTTCCTCGATAGCTAAAGTTATCATGATACCTGCTACTAATAAAAGAATAATACTTATCATTAAATTATTTATATAATTTTTTAAAAAGATAAAGGCAAGTAAAGCTCCTAAAGGCTCGGCAAGTCCTGAAATTAACGTAGGAATCAAGGCTTTCTTTTTCGATTTAGTTGCATAATAAATTGGAACAGCAATGGAAATACCCTCAGGAATATTATGAAACATAATAGCAATACCTAATTTTAATCCTAGACTAACATCTTCAATACTTCCCATAAAAGTAGCAATTCCTTCCGGGAAATTATGAATAATTAATGCGACCATACTAAGAATACCTAATTTATATAAGGAATTAGAATTATTATTCATTAATTTACTAATAATAAAGATAAGTAATACTCCAAGACCAAATGAAGATAATATGACAATATAAGAAAGTGGAGTAGGGATAGATAATAAAATATCAAAAAGTGATGTAGGTATTAAGTCAGTAATGCTTATACCTATCATAATTGCTATGGAAAAAGATAAACAAAAAGTTATAAATTTATTAATATGACTATCTTTAATATGAAAGAATATTATTAAGCCACCAAGTAAAGTTGACATGCCAGCAACTAAGGAAACTAATAATGCATTTAATATAGACATATAATCACCATATTAAATAATATGATAGAGTAATCAAATCTATCTATATTTTAATATGGTTTGTTTTATTTCAGAAGTTTTGGTTTACATAATATACATTATGCAAAATGAAAACTTGGAAAGTTTTTACAATTTTATAAGCTATTTTTCTCTTTCTTTTTTTCTTTTCTTAGCCACTATCTCTTCTACATATTGATAAAAACAAGTACAAAACAAATATACCATAAATTAAAAATAATTTAAATATCTAAATTAAAATTTTAAAAAATAAAATATCCATATTAATATATTAAATTAAGAATGATATTATATATCCTTTTATTAATATATAAATAAGGTTATATATAATATCCTATATTAATATTAAATATAAGGATTAATAATACATTATTTATAATTATATAATGATATTAATTTAATTACATAATTTATATATTAATTAAGATATTTATTATATTTAGTAGTGTAGTTATATTTATAAATATTATTTCAAAAGAAAAGAGTAGTTACTTCTACCCTTTTATGATAATTTACTTACTGGTTCAGAACTTACCCAATGATAAGTACCATTTTTATCTTTTTCAAAAACATGTTTATATTTAACACCATATTTTTCCATAAATTTATAGTCAATTTTTACATCTTCTTTGTAATTTTCTGTACATTTAGAATTTACTGTATCAACAGCATAAGTTGAATAACATGTGTTATTATTTATTCTTGCAAAATAATCATAAATTGTTATTTTATTGCCTTTTTCGAGTGCTCTATTTATTATTCTATAAATAGTTGAATCAGGTCCTATAGTATAAGTATAACTTTCTGAAAGTCCACAATAATAACTATCATCCTTTAAATAACAAATGTTAAAATTATCAATTTTAAATGATTCTAGATTATCTAATTTTTTACCAAAGATTTTATTATAAGCATCCTCTACTGCTTTTTTACTTATTTTTTGAACCACACATTCTTTATTTTCTTCATCTACTCTAAATGTCATATTATCAACAACACAAGTAGTTTCTTTTTTCTTTGGTTTATATGTTTCTGTTTCAGCATCAGTTATATTAGCTTTATAATATGCTAAACATGCCATATCTTCCGCATTAGCTTTACTATAATCTATTTTTTTATCACTATATGTAAATAAGCCATTACAATTATTTAAATTATCTGTACTTAAATAATCATGTAACTCTTTTATTTGCTCACTATTAGTATCAACATTCTTACCATTAATTAATACAACAGCAATAACTACTATTGAAACAATAATTAATACTAATACAAGAAAAATTAATACCATATCTTTTTCTTTATTCTTTTCTTTTTTCTTATCTTCTTTTTTCATTCACTACTACCCTCTTTTTAAGCTTTTCTTGATTGAATTTCAGCAATCTTTTCAAATACTTCTGATGCATTATCACGATTAATTTCTGTATATCCTAATTCTTTTAAAGCTTGAATTCTAACGGTATTTAATTGTTGCGTTCTACTTAACTTTTCTTCTTTTTTAGCTTCAATTTCCTCAACAAAATGCTTTCTATTTTCCATTACTTTACTTTTACTTGCACCACCATTATTATATAAGTTTAATGCTGAATATAAAATGCTTTCAAATATAAATTGTTTATCTTCATTAAAAGCAAATTCTTCAGAATTAATAAAGCCATTTGTCTTAGCCATATAACCTAAGAAATATTTAATTTCTGGTACATTATCCATTGATTGTAAAGAATAATATAAATATCTAACTGCTGATGCACCACCATTACTATTATCTTCTAATTTTTCTTTTAAGATAAAAGCAATATCATTTAAAAGAATTCTACTTTCTTTATCAAGACCTTTTAAATCTAAAAAATTATCAATATCAGCACCACTTCTAACACCAATATTTAATCTTTTTTCAACATTCATTAAATATTCAGTATCAACTTTAATACTTTCTAGCTCTTCTCTACTTCCATCTTTTAAATCTAATAATTGTAATAATAAGATTTTCTTTTCTTTTGGCCATTTATCTAAGCTATCTAATACTAGATAATTATAGACCATTTGTCTAGAAACTCCTAAATATTTAGAAAGTTTTACCTTTGAAACCCCTAATTCTTGTAGTAAATCGTTTAACTTATCCATGACAACCTCAACCTTCTATCGTTTACAATATTATTATAAAAAACTTAACACTTATTTGTCAACCAAAAATTAAAAAAACTTGCATTTTTCAAAAATATTGGTTATAGCAAGTTATTTTAAATCACTTCTTTTAATAATAAATAATTTATTTTTCTTATAAAAACAATAGAATACATCTTCAACTTTTAGATTTTTACTATTTAAAATATATTCTAACCAACTCTTATTCTTCTTAATATGGTCTAGTGCTTTATATTGAATCGTACCATCTAATATTAAAGGCATTGGATAAGCACTTCTAGTTTTTAAAAAATTATATTTAAAGATTGATAATTTACCATTAGGTTCTAAAAAAGCATACTCGACATCATCTATATTTTTAATTTCATTTTGTCTTAAACTTAATAATAAATTATCCATACTATATCTTTGTTTTACCATTTCATTATAATTAATTTTACCATTACATATTATTAGTGATGGTTTACCATCAAAGAATGTTCTTATTTTTCTTGATTTAATTGAAATGAAAGCAAGCAATATTTCTAAAAAAACTAATAATGCAATAGGCATGATAGTTAAGAATATACTATCTTTTATATTTTCAATAGATATTGCAATTAATTCAGCAATTAAAATAGATACCATTAAATCAATAATACCTAATTGTCCTACTTCTCTTTTGCCCATTAACCGGTAACATAATATAACATAAAAATAAAAGAAAGCTGTTCTAAATAAAACTTGAAACATTTCCATATAATCACCTAAATATATTATGGTTTTATTCATAAAATTTTAAACATTCAATTATAATTTATTAGGTGATTATATGGAAAGATTAATATGTTATGGAAAATATATAAGTATATTTTTAATATTTGAATTAATGATTACTTTTATTGTAAGTTTACTTAATTTAATTGGTTTAAATAGTGGTATTACTTCAATTATTTTATTTATATCTAATATATTATTATTTTTTATTTTAACATTTTCTAATGCATACAAAAGACATAAAAAAGGACTATTAGAAGGCCTTATTTTAGGTGGTATATTTATTATATTAATGCTTTTATTAAAAGTAATATTCTTTAAATCAAGTTTAGGTATATCTACTATTATATACTATATTATTTTAATAATTGTAAGTATGCTTGGAGGTACTATGGGAGTTAATAAAAAAGGTAATCAAGATACTACCACAAATTCATAACTATCATTATTTTTTTGCACATATGATAATTCATTATAATATTCTTTAGTTACGGGGTCACTTAATTTATCTTTTAAATATTCTTTTTGATATAAAAATTCTAAAGTAACTTTATCTTCTACACATACTTCATCATAATAACATCTTTTTGCACTTTCAATTATTTTATCATTTACAACTTTATAAAGATTATTATGATGATTTTTTATAACTTTATAAGTTGTAAATATTGTAATTAATAATACAACAATAATAATACTAACACTAATAATTTTTTTGTTCATAATCGTAATCTTCCCCATAATATTCTAAAATAAATTTATCTCTAAATTCTTCTAATGTATCATTTTTAATATTTTCTCTTATATCTTGCATCAAATTAGTTAAAAAAGCTATATTGTGAATTGATAAAAGTCTAGCTCCAAAAGTTTCATTAGCAGTAATTAAATGTCTAATATAAGCTTTAGTATAATGTTTACAAGCATAACAATTACAATTTTCATCTATTTTACTAAAATCTTCTTTATAACTACTATTTTTTAAATTAATTTTACCATGTTTGGTATAAGCATGGCCATGTCTTGCTAGTCTAGTTGGAGATACACAATCAAAAATATCTATACCTCGCATAACATTTTCAATTAAATCGATGGGATCTCCTACTCCCATTAAATAACGAAGCTTATCATCTGGTAAATATTTAGTAGCATAAGAAACCATTTTATACATAGTTTTTTTATCTTCACCAACGGATGTTCCACCGACAGAATAGCCATCAAAATCCATTTTAACAAGTTCTTTAGCACATTTTTCTCTTAAATCTTCGTATTCACCACCTTGAACAATTCCAAATAACATTTGATCTTTACTAGTAAATACTTCTTTTCCTCTTTTTGCCCAATCTAAAGTTCTATTTACACTATTTTCAATATATTCTCTTGTACTTGGCCACTTTACACATTCATCAAAACTCATAACTATATCACTACCAAGTTTCATTTGGATATCAATTGATTTTTCTGGAGTCAAAAATAATTTATCCCCATTCAAATGATTTTTAAAATGAACGCCTTCATCAGTTATATCTTTCGGATTTGCTAAACTAAATACTTGAAAACCACCGGAATCAGTTAAAATAGGTCCATCATAATTCATAAATTTATGAAGTCCACCAGCTTGAGCTACAATATCTTCACCAGGTCTAAGCCACAAATGATAGGTATTAGCAAGGATAATACCACAACCAATTTCTTTGATTTCCTCAGGTGATAACGTCTTAACTGTCGCATTAGTTCCAACCGGCATAAACATTGGTGTTTCATATTTTTTACCATTATAAATAAAACTACCTAAACGAGCATTATTTCTTTTTGATTTTTGTTCTAAATTATATTTAAATTTCATGATGGATACCTCCTTTACAAATTATAACATTTTATAAGATATAAAAAAAGCAAAAAACGTAATATTTTTCGCCTTGTAAACATCTATCTATTTTGTTAATTTACGACTATTATCATCTTTTTTATTATATTTTAAGACATACTCTTGTTCAAATTGTTCTAAATCTTCTTTAGTAATATGATTTAATTCATGATAAATACGATAATTAATAAGTGTATCGACAAATTCTATAATTTTATTTCTTAAATCAAAAGCATTTATTTTCTTTTCAAGTGTAAAATCATCATTTTTATTTAAGTATAATTTCATCTTATCAGCACTTTCAGCTGATAAATACGACTCTTGAACAAATAAGTTATAAATTTTTACTTGCTTATAATTACCATAATTATATGTACGATATTCAAAACATGTTAATTCATTTAATTCTTTGAAAGAATAAATTACATCTTCATTAATATCATCATATGCAATAGCGTTATAAAAAAATAATTCATTAGAATAAAATCTATTATAATTGTTATAATCTTCTTCTTTATATTTTACCTTCATTTGCTTAAAATAAAATGTTCTATTTCTAGTATCAATGTCAGTAAGAAATTTAGCTATAATTTCTCCTAAATCTTTAACACTAAAAGTTGAACAAATTTCAAGTTCTGCTCCCTTTTTACTTGCACTATCAAGTATTTTATAAGCTTCATCTTCAAGTTGTTTATCATCATTTTTATATAATTTTTCTAAGTTAGCTTTATTTATTTGATATTCATTGTATAATTTTTCTCTACTTTCATTTTTATTATCCATTTCTTTAGCAAGATTGTTAATAGTTTGTATTATATCAATATCATAAAAATCATTTGACATATATATTTTCCTTCTTTCTTTTGTTTACTATTATAGCACTATTTTATAAACATTGCATCGCCAAAAGAGAAAAAGCGATAATTATTTTGTTTAGCTATTTCATAAGCATTTAAAATATATTCTCTTTTAGATAAAGCACTAACCAACATTAATAAAGTGCTCTTTGGTAAATGAAAATTAGTAATTAAACCATCAATAGCTAAAAATTCATATCCAGGATAAATAAAGATATCAGTATTACCAGTACATTCTCTAAATTCATGATATTTACTCATAACTGTTTCTAATACTCTCGTACTAGTTGTTCCTACGGCATATATTTTTCTATTTTCTTTTTTAGCTAAATTAAGTATATTTGCTACTTCCTTTTTCATTTCATAATATTCAGAATGCATATGATGTTCTTTAATATTTTTTACTTCAACTGGTCTAAATGTACCTAATCCTACATGTAAAGTAACATAACAAATAATTACACCCATATCTTCAAGTTCTTTTAATAACTCTTTCGTAAAATGTAATCCGGCTGTTGGAGCAGCTGCACTACCTAAATATTTAGCATAAACAGTTTGATAACGGTCTTGTTCTTTTAATGATTCATGAATATAAGGTGGAAGAGGCATTAACCCAATTCTCTCTATTATTTCTAAGAATATACCAACATATTTAAATTTAACACGAATAATACCATCATCTAATTTTTCTATTACTTCACAAGTAAGTTCATCACTAAACTTAATAGTTGTCCCAATATGTAATCTCTTACCAGGACGAGCTAAACATTCCCAAATATCTCCTTCAATATTTTTTAAAAGTAATACTTCAATTTTAGCATTAGTATCTATTTTTTCACCCATTAATCTTGCTGGTAATACTTTAGTATCATTTAATACTAAAACATCTCCTTTATGTAGATAATCTTTTATATTATAAAATCTTTTAT
This sequence comes from uncultured Bacilli bacterium, assembly GCA_947588895.1. Taxonomy (GTDB): domain Bacteria; phylum Bacillota_I; class Bacilli_A; order RF39; family UBA660; genus SIG200. The sequence goes on from CANQBF010000010.1 coordinate 16,089, forward strand.
GTTCAATATTACCAGTATTCTTATCTAATATCATAAGTTTAGATTCACTACGATTTTTAATTGGACTTTGAGCAATAAATTTTTCATCTAATTCATAATCATAATCATTAATATTCATAATTAATCACCAAAATTAATTATAAAGAAAAATGGACTAAATGTCCACTTAATTTAATTGTTTTATAAATTCTTGAGCTTTAGTTTCTAATTCTTCTAACGTAGTATTATGAATAATATAATCATAACTATAATCATCTACATTAGCATCAGATGTATTGGAAGTAATATTATTTAGACCATCTCTTTTAATTAATAATGTTTTAGCATTAAATGCTCTTTTAGCTTTTTCAATTTCTTCAGGTTCTCTTATATGGATAAACATAATATTATTATTGGATTTTAAAAATTCTTCAACTTTAGTTTTAACATCATTAAATGCCATATCATTATATTCGGTAGTTAAACGTTTTAAATCACTTAAAAATTTTCTATCTTTATCATTCTTAGTACCATTCCATCCAACTAATTTAGCAATTTCTTTAACTTTATCTATTGATGAATAATTATAAACTTTAGTATATTTACTAACAAATTCACAAAATGTATCTTTTCCTGAACCACCTGTACCATTAATTATAACTATTTGTTTATTCATTATTATTCTCCAATAATTGTTCCTAATTTATTATTTAAAACATCTTCAATTTTATCATAATCTTTAAAATTCATAACTAATATCTTTATATTTTCTTTTTGACATTCTTCTATAGCATACATATCCATTACTTCTAATTTATTTTTAATAACATCATTATAAGTTAAATGAGTAAACATATGAGCATCTTTATTTATTTTAGGGTCACTATCATAAACGCCATCAACATTAGTTATTTTAATAATTAAATTAGCATTTATCTTTTTCGTAGCTAATATAACACCACTGTCAGTTGAATATCCACTCATTCCGACACCACCACCAAAGATAATAACGTTATTTTCAAATAATGCTTGTAATTCATTATCTGAATATTCTTGAATTAATTTTGGAAAGCTAAAAGGTGTAGATACTAAACATTGAATATTATTTTTAATTAAATAATCTTCTATATATATTGCATTCATTACTGTTCCAAGCATACCTATTGTATCTCTTCTTACAGCATCCATATCTTGATGTTCTCTTCCTCTAAAGAAGTTTCCTCCTCCAACTACTATAGCAACTTTTTTATTTAAAGATCGTAATTTTTGAACTATTTTTAATACAATATTTAATTTATTTTCAGATACATTATTTGTTTCATCTTTTAATGCTTCACCACTTATTTTTATAATTACTCTATCCATATTTAACCTCCATTTAATTATACTGCTACGGGCATATTAATTTTACCATGATGATTATATCTAACTAATTTTATATCTTTAAGTTCTTTCGAATTATCAAACTTATAAAAATCATTTATTTCTTTATTTAACCAAAGTTCAGGTGCAGGATAATCTCCTAATTCATAATACCTTTTTATTTGTTCTTTAATACCTTCTATTTGATTAATATAAATATGTAAATCTTTAGCATTATAATATAGTTTACCAGGTTGTAATCCTGAGACTTGTGCAAATAAATGAGTTAAAACAGCATATTGAGTTACATTAAAAGGCATTCCTAATGGAACATCATTACTTCTACAAGTTACAATAGCATTTAATTTACCATTAGTTACATCCCACATCGTATTCCAAACACATGATGGTAATACTGCTGTATTAAGATAATCATCTTGCCATAAACTCATAACCATTCTTCTATCATTGGGATTATTTTTTAATTTATCTAATATTTTATCTGTTAAATTAAATTTATTAACTATATAACCATATGCTGTACCAATGGTATGAGCATATTCTTTTGGAAAAATTCGATTTTGATAATGACCTTCTTCATCTATTTCCCATTCATTCCATATTTTAACTCCTCGTTCTTGTAACCATCTTACATCATTAGATTTGCTTGATAAAACCATAATAATTCTAATACTGCTGATTTAAAAGCAACAAACTTAGCTGTTAATATAGGAAATTCTTTTTCTAAATCAAACTCTAAAGATTTAAAAGGAATTTTAATTGTATCTATACCAGTTCTATTTTCTACTCTAAATCCATCATTTAATATTTCTTCACATAAATTTATATATTGTTTATCCCACTTTGACATGTTACCTCCTTAATAATTTAATGGATATTTACTTGTTAAATTCAATACTTCAGTTTTTATTTCTTCTAATTTATTTTCATTATCTTTATTAATAATTGCTTGATCAATTAAATCAGCAACTTTAATAAATTCTTCTTCTTTAAATCCTCTTGTTGTCATTGCTGGTGATCCAATTCTTATTCCACTTGCTACCATAGCTTTTTCAGTTTCATTAGGAATAGTATTTTTATTAACTGTTATATGAACTTTATCAAGTAAAGTTTCCACTTCTTTACCAGTTATATTTCGACTTGTTTTGACATCAAGCAATATTAAATGATTATCAGTACCATTACTTATAACATGATAACCAAGTTTAATAAATTCATCACTCATAGCTTTAATATTTTTTAAAACTTGTTTTTGATATTCAATAAATTCAGGTTGTAAAGCTTCATAAAAGCATTCTGCTTTAGCGGCAATAACATGCATTAAAGGCCCACCTTGAATACCAGGAAAAACAATTTTATCTATTTTTTTAGCAATTTCTTCATTATTAGTTAAAATAAGTCCTCCTCTTGGACCCCTTAAAGTTTTATGAGTTGTTGTTGTTACTACATCAGCATAAGGAATTGGTGATGGATGAAGATCAGTTGCAACTAAACCTGCTATATGAGCCATATCTACAAACATATAAGCACCTACTTCATCACAAATTTCTCTTATCTTTTTAAAATCAATAATTCTTGAATAAGCACTAGCACCAGCAATAATCATTTTAGGTTTTTCTTTTATTGCTAATTCTCTTAATTTATCATAATCAATCATTTCTGTTTTAGAATCAACATCATAACTAACTACATTATATTCAATACCACTAAAATTTAACTTATAACCATGAGTTAAATGTCCACCATGATTTAAATTCATTCCCATCACTTTATCTTGTGGGTTTAGTAATGCTTTATAAACTGCCATATTAGCACTAGAACCACTATGAGGTTGAACATTGGCATAATTACAATGAAATAATTCTTTAGCATATTCTATTGCTTTATTTTCAAATATATCAATGTATTCACACCCCCCATAATATCTTTTTCCTGGATATCCTTCAGCATATTTATTAGTTAAGATACTTCCTTGTAGTTCTAGTACATATTTAGAAGCATAATTTTCTGATGCAATTAATTCAATATTTTCCTCTTGTCTTTTTCTTTCTAACTTTAAAGCTTCTTGTAAACTTTTATCCATTATTTATCCTCCTTCAAAGTATTAAGTAAATTCTCAAAAAGCATGGCAATAGTCATTGGTCCTACTCCTCCAGGTACTGGTGTAATATAGGAAGCTTTTTTAGAAACATTAGTAAAATCTACATCCCCAATAACATGACCATCAATTCTAGAAATGCCAACATCTATTACTATTACACCATCTTTAACCATATCTTCGGTAATAAAATTAGGTTTACCAACGGCACTTATGACAATATCAGCATTTTTGGTAAATTCTTTTATATCTTTTGTTTTAGAATGACACATTGTAACAGTAGCATTTTTACTAATTAATAAATTAAATAATGGCTTACCAACAATATTACTTCGATTAATTAAACAAACATTTTTACCTTCTAAATCAATATTATAATATTCTAATAATCTAATAATTCCTTTTGGAGTACAGGAAATATGATTGGGAATGCCTAAACATAAATTTCCTACTGATAAGTTTGCAAAACCATCAACATCTTTTTCTGGTTTAATTCGATTAAAACAATTAATAATATCAATTTGTTTTGGTACTGGACTTTGTAAAATTATACCATTGACATTATCATCCTTATTTAGTTTATCAATTAAACTTATAACTTCTTCTTCTAATGCATTTTCCTCTAAATGATATAATTTACCATTAATACCTAATTCTTCACATTTTTTTAATTTATTTCTAACATAAATACTACTTGCATCATTATTACCAACCCATATAATGGCAAAGCCTATTTTTTTATTAGTTTTAGCAATTTTATCTTTGATATTTTCAAGTATTTCATTGCTAACTTTCTTTCCATCTAATAATATCATTTAATCCTCCCTAAATAAGCCAAAATTATAATCTATACCTATAACTTTATAAGCTTTCTCAGTTGCTACTCTACCACTTCTAGTTCTTTTAATAAATCCCTCTTGTAATAAGTATGGCTCAACAACATCTTCAATAGTAGTTACTTCTTCTCCAATACTTGTGGCAATAGTTTCAACTCCTACTGGTCCTCCCCCAAATTTCGTAATTAAACTTTTTAAATATTCTCTATCAATATTATCTAATCCTTGATTATCAACATTTAATCGTTTTAATGCTTTTAAAGTTATATCTAAAGTAATTTTACCATCACCTTCAACTATGGCAAAGTCACGAACTCTTCTAAATAAACGATTAGCAATTCTTGGTGTTTTTCTACTTCTTTTAGCAAGTTCCATAGCAGCGTCATCATCAATATTAATATCAAAAACATGACTACTTCTGACAACTATATCTTTTAATTCTTCTTCACTATAATATTCTAATTTAGAAACAATTCCAAAACGGTCTCTTAAGGGACTTGATAAATCGCCAGCTCTAGTAGTAGCACCGACTAAAGTAAAGGGTGGTAAATTTATTTTGATACTTTTACTTTTACCTTCTCCTCCTCCAATAACTAAATCTATTTCAAAATCTTCCATTGCAGGATATAATATTTCTTCAATATATGAAGGCATACGATGAATTTCATCAATAAATAATACATCTCCTGGCTCTAAATTAGAAAGGATGGCTGCTAAATCGCCACTTTTTTCAATAGAGGGTCCACTGGCAGTTCGAAGATTTACCCCAAGTTCATTAGCTATAATATGAGCAAGGGTTGTTTTACCTAATCCAGGTGGGCCATATAATAATACATGGTCTAATGGTTCATTTCGCATTTTAGCCGCTTGAATAAAGATTCTTAAGTTTTCTTTAATTTCCTTTTGACCGACATATTCATCTAAAGTATCCGGTCTAATATTTTTTTCAAAAATATCTTCAACTTTTTCTTCACTATCAACAATTCGATTATTCATTTTAAAACCTCCTCCTCTTTATAATTAATTTATATTATTTTAATAAAGCTTTTAATGCATCTTTAACTTGTTCTTCTAAAGTTTTAGAATTATCAATTAATGGAATTACTTTTTTAATTTCAGTTGTTTTATAGCCTAAATTTTCAAGAACACTTATTAATTCATCAGCAGTATTATCTTCTTCAATATCATTACTAGTAGCAAATACTTTACCTTTTAAATCTAATACAATTTGTCTAGCTAGTTTATCACCAATTTTAGGAAATTTAGTTAAATATAATAAATTTTCTTTATTTATCGCATCTACTATACCATTAATTGAGCCAGTTGCAAAAATACCACTAGCAACTTTTGGACCCATTCCTTTAACATTAATTAATTTCATAAATAATTCTAATTCATCAAGACTTTTAAAACCATATAAAGAGTATGCATCTTCTCTAATATGATTATATACATATACTTTATATGTTTGATTTACTTCATAACTAAATGGATTAGGTACATATATTAGATATCCAACTCCATTGACATCTATAACTATACTATCTGAATTAACATTATCTATTTTACCATTAAAATAACTATACATTTAACATCACCATTTTAATTATACAATAGATTTTCACATAAAAAAAGAGCAATTAGTATTATGCAACGATAGCACTAATTGCTGCAGCATAAGATTTACCTTGAGTGTCGTTATTCTTTTGTCCAGTTTGAGTAGTATCACCTTCATAGTAATCAATCCATATACGAATGCTATATGTATTAGTACTATTGGCGTTAACACTAGTACCTTTAAAAATATAATAAGAAGACCTTATTGCGTAATCTTTAACGGTAGTTCTATTTCTTAAATCATTAGTTAAATATGTATAAGCATTACCAGAACTTGAATTTAAAGGAGACAAGGAACTAACCATTCTAGTTGTATTAGTGTTAGCACTTTGAACATTTATTTTAATTTGATTATCATTAATATATTGTTTGTCGGTTTTAATTAGTGATGTAAAAGCTAAATCAAAGGTTACAGCATTAGAACATGTATTTCTAATTGTAACAACAACGGGTTGTAATTTTAAACCATCTGGGTCTTTTAAAGGATATTGATCATTTAAGGTTATAACACCTGATTCATTATACGCTAAATCAATACATTCGATACTAGCTTTAGCAGTATAACTGCCATAGTTATTACTTGAAGTAATGCCTACAAATGCATATGATACTGTTATACCTAATATTGTTAAACACACTACTAGAAAAACTGAATATATAATTAATGAAAAAGTTTTGTTCTTTTTTTTATTTTCCATTGCCATCACCTTTATTATTACTATTAAAATTATAATATATAAATAATTATTTTTCAACACTTTAATTCTTTCATTTTTTATTATTGACAATTTTTGTGATTTTTATTATATATATGTTATTCTTTAAATTCAAATATATAATCTAATATTTGAACTTCATCTCCTCTTTTAGCCCCCATTTTTTCTAAAGCTTCTTCAACACCCATACCTTTTAGTTTACGAGCAAATCTTAAAACAGCTTCATCTTCATTAAATTTAGTCATATTAAATAATTTTTCTATTTTTTCGCCTTTAATTACCCAAATATCGTTTTCTTTAGTTATTGTATAAGGTTTTTCTTCAACAAATTTATATATCATATGGCTTTCCATATCTTCTTCTTCATATAAATTATTATCTTTTATAGAATCTAATATATTTGCTATTTCAATTAATAATTCATTTATTCCATCATTATTTAATGCACTAATTGGAAATATTTTTAAATTAGGATATTCTTTTTTGAACTTTTCTAAATTATCTTTAGCACTTTCTAAATCCATTTTATTGGCAACAATAATTTCTTTTTTCTTACTTAATTTATCACTATATTTAGTTATTTCATTACGAATAATTTTATAATCTTCGATAGGATTTCTTCCTTCAATTCCACTCATATCAATAACATGACACAATATTTTTGTCCGCATGGCATGTTTTAAAAATTTTTCGCCTAGACCTACACCTTCACTAGCGCCCTCAATTAAACCAGGTAAGTCAGCCATCACAAATGACCGATAATCTTGTAGCTTTACAACACCTAAATTTGGTGACAATGTTGTAAAATGATAAGCAGCAATTTTTGGCTTACTAGAACTAATTTGGGATAAAAGAGTACTTTTACCTACTGATGGGAAACCAACTAGTCCAACATCGGCAAGCATTTTTAATTCTACTTTTAGTAAACGAATTTCCCCTGGTTCTCCTTTTTCACTGAATTTTGGAGCTGGATTATCATGAGTTGCAAAAGCTTTATTTCCTCTTCCACCTCTTCCACCATGGGCAACAATTACTTTATCATTTTCATCTACTAAATCAGCAATAATTAAATTAGTATCTAAATCTTTAATTGTTGTACCCATTGGAACTTTGATAATTATATCATCGGCATTAGAGCCATATTTGTTGGAGCCTTTTCCATTAACGCCTTTTTCGCCTTTAATTGTTTTCATATATCTTAAATCAATTAATGTTTTTAAACCTTTATCCACCATAAAAATAATGTCTGCACCTTTACCGCCATTGCCACCATCAGGTCCACCCATGGGAACAAATTTTTCTCTTCTAAAAGAAGTACAGCCATCTCCGCCATTACCTGCTACCGCTTTAATTGTAATTTCATCTACAAACATAAAAATCACCTACCAATATTATATCAATTTTTTATAAAAATACCCAGTGGGTCTATTTATAAGAAAAAAGCCCTTATATTAAGGACTAATTAACTAATGGTGATTCCTTAGGGATTCGAACCCTAGACCCACTGATTAAGAGTCAGTTGCTCTACCAACTGAGCTAAGGAACCAACAACAATAAGATTATACCCCATCTAGTAAGAAAATGCAAGTAATTTAACCGAAAAGAGCAACGACTCTTTACTATTCTTTATATATACTCTATTACCTTAATTTAAAAGATAATTTTTAATAATTAAGATGTAAATAATTAAAATTTGACATTTTTTTAATAAAAAGTAGAAAAAGACTTGCTTTTTTCCTGTTTTTATTATACAATTTTTTATGTCACAACTTAATGGGCTTGTAGCTCAGCTGGTTAGAGCGCACGCCTGATAAGCGTGAGGTCGGAGGTTCAAGTCCCCCCAGGCCCACCATTTATGTTTTGGCCCGTTGGTGAAGTGGTTGAACACACATGCCTTTCACGCATGCATTCATGGGTTCAAATCCCGTACGGGTCACCAAATGCAATTTACTAGCTGATGCTAGTTTTTTTTAATGTTTAATTTTGTCAAGTTTATTAACTTTTCTAGTCTTTTAATTATTTTATTGCTATACTTATACTAAGGAGTGATAAATAATGACTGTATTAGAAAAAGCTTATGAATTAAGAAGACAAATAGCACTTGCTGAGGATATTTCTTATGGTGTTACTATTGCTTGGGGAAACGATAAAGAAGAAGCTATCAATCATATGAATAATCTTATTAATAATGCAATCGAATTATTTGGTACTAATCGAATTGAAGATGTTGATTATGATTTAAGAGACCAAGTAATACAAGATTATGATATTAAATTAGAAAATGAATTAAGAAGATTTCCTCAATATCTTGAAACATTAGAAAGTGCTAAAAAAGGTAGATAAAAAGATTCCAAAAATGGAATCTTTTTTAATCTACATCATTTCTTGATAATATTGCTGCTGGTGTTTTTCTAATTGTATTATAAACAGGTAGTAATCCAACAATTATATTAAATATTAAAACTACTATACTACTTAATATAATAGTAAATGGATTAACCATAAACATATCTTCTAATAATTCAATACCTCTTAAACAATTTAAAATATAAGCAATAAATAATATACCTGGAATACTACTTAAAATAGTTATAATAATTATTTCTCCAGAAAACATTTTGTATATATCTCTCTTTTTAACTCCAATAGCTCTATATATTCCTACTTCTTTAATTCTTGATAAGAATGATGAACGTATCATTAAATATATTTCAATTAATGATATACCTAGTATGATAAAAGATATCGTTAATGTTCCAATAATATAATCTTTTTGACCTTCAATATAATTATTTTTATCATATTCATATGAATCTTTTATATTTAATTTTAAATCTTTAAAATATTTTAATGTCTTATTTTTATCATTACTATATATTACATAGTTAGTAGTTTTATCTACTAAACTATACTCAATAGTATTTTGATTCATTAAATATTTATTTTGTAAATCTAAGTTATTTATATCTTCAAAAAAACCAACTACTTTTAAATTTTTACCATTAATTTTTAAATCTAAATTATCACCAATTTTATAATTATTTTCATCTATTTTATTTAATATTACTTCATAATCATTTAATGGATAATTACCTTTAGTTAATTTAATATCATTTAAATATAATTGATAATCAAGTATATTATTATTTTCAATTTTATAATCTTCAATATAATCATTTTCATTAAAACTATTAACAAGCATATTAATAAACATATCTTTATTAACATAAACATTTGGCTCTATTAAATTAGTAATACCCACAATTACAAACTTATCCATATTATTTAAATATATTTCATGATTTAAATAATCTTTTGCTTCAAATAAACCAACTGAACTAGTCATATTATTTTTAATAAATTTTTCTAATACAAATTTATCTAAAACAAGTTCATAATCATTTTCCGTCATTCTACCATATAATAAATCTTCTTTATTTAACTTACTAATATCACTTAATGAAGCATTTAAAATACCATTAGCGTTACTAGTTTGTAAATATGTATCATAATAAAGTCTAAAATTTATTTTACTATCACTAGGTAATATATATTCAATATTATCTAATTTTTGATATTTTAAATAATCATCTACATTTAAATTACCATTAATACTTAAATAATCTTTATTAATACTTATAAAGTTTTCATCTTTAATATTTAATGTAGCAAAAATTGATGCAGATGAATACATAATAAATACTCCGGATAAAAAGAAACCCAACAATAATATCTTTTTAAAAACTGGATAATCTAATACTTTTTTAAAACCATAATTTAAAAATGCTCCAAATTTAAATATACTACTATATTTAGGTTTAGTATTATTACTTATACTTTCAATATCATAATCTATTTCTTTTACTTCTTTAATTTCTTTATAATTATCATCAATAAGATTAATATTTGATGTATTATCTATTACTTCTATTTTAGAGTTATCATTACTTTCAATATAAATATTACCATTTTTAAAGACAATTTTAACATTTAATTCTTCATTATTATTTCGATAAATATCAATATTTAAATTATCTTGTTTAATATTTTTAATATCTTTATAATCTTTTAAATAAATATGATTTTCTACTTCATAATTTAATACTTTATCATTATTATTTTCATAATTCTTCTCTACTTTACCATCTTTAAGTTCTATAATTTGAGTTGCATAAAAACGTGCTAATTCTTCTTCATGTGTTACTAAAATAACTAAATAATTTTTAGAAATACTTTTAATAATATTCATTATTTCTAAACTATTTTTACTATCTAAGTTACCGGTTGGTTCATCAGCTAAAATTATTTTAGGATTTTTAACTAGAGCTCTTGCTATACCAACTCTTTGTTTTTCACCACCGGATAACATATTAGCAGGTCTATTTCGATATCTAGTCATATTAACTTTTTCTAAAACATACATTACTCTTTTACTAATTTCATCTTTATCTTTAATTCCTAATAATTTTAATGATAAGGCTACATTTTCAAAAACCGATAAACTATCTACTAATTTATAATCTTGAAATATATACCCAATATTTAAATTTCTTATTTCATCAATTTTATAACTACTTCTTTTTGTTAATTTTTGACCATCTATATAAATATTACCACTAGAAACTTTATCTAGACCACCAATTGTATTAAGAAGAGTTGTTTTACCACATCCAGATGGACCTAAAATAGCTACTAAACCATTACTTGAAAAATTAAGAGTAGTATCATTTATAACATGAATTTGATTTTTTTTATGACGATTAAAGTATTTATTAATATTTTCTATTCTTATCATAATTATATCCTTTCTCCATAATTTTTCATTATTGATTCTTTAAATATCTTACGAGCATATCTATGTGATATAAGTATTGCTATAAATAATAAAATTAAATAAACTAAAATGTATTCTTTAAGTCCAATATATTTAGTTAAATTATATAAATATTCATATTTTATAATATTATTTTTAATTAAACATATTAAGATAACAAATACTGTATAACTTATATTTACAAAAGTAATTATTTCATTTCTTAAAATACTTACACAATCATTAAAGCTTGCTCCAAGACTTCTTAAAGTTGCATAATAACTATTTCTTGATTTATATATAATTCTAATTATAAAATAAGTAATAAAGAATACTGTTGCCACTAAAATAATAGTTATTATTAAATTAATTATTTTAAATATTTGCTCAAATATTTTAAATTCATTTAATTTAGCTTTTCTTAATTCTAAAGTATTATAACCTAAATCATTTAACTTTTTAACTACTAAATCTAAATCTTTAATATCTTTAATAAAAACACTACTTTGATAATTATCTAAATTATATAATTTATTATAATCATTTTCACTAACTAATATTGTATAAACATTATCATCATAATCAATATTAAAGTTTTTCTTAGCATTATCTTTATTATAAACACCTTTAATAACTAATTCTTTATTGTTATTAAAATATATATTATGATAATTAATATTTAATTTATTATTTTGACAATTATTATTTTCACATAAATATTGTAATTCATCACTCATATAACATTCATTATCTAAAACATTTTTATTAGGCATAATAGTAAAATATTCACCCAGATTATTATCATTAATTTGATAATCTAAAGTAATATAATCGCTATTAATTGTTGGAATTATTTCTTTATATAAATTATCACTTAAATAAAAACTATAAGCATAATCATTATAATTATCTAAATATAATATTCCAGTTACTTTTATTTTTTTATTATTAGTTACATTTTCTAAAGTTAATTCTTCATTTAAAATACTTTTTTCAATATATTTAATATAATCATTATTTTTACCAACAATAATAACTAATTCATTATCATTAACTGGAAGTTTACCAACAGAAACTTTATTAATTTTTTTAGTATAGATACTACCATTTAAATAAATATCATTACTATCTAAATATAATTCATAATCATTAACTAAATCATTTTCTACTATATAATCAATTTCTTTTATTTCTTTAATTTTATTATAATCATCATTAGTAAATGCTTCTTTATTATCTTTTTTAATTATTATTCTTAAATCACTACTATTAACAAAATATAAAGAGTAAGCAAAAGCTGATTCACTATTTAAACTATTTTTAGTACCACCATAATTACTTACTAATGTTATAATAATTAAAAAGAAAATAGCTAACATTAAACAAAATTTAACAGGTAAATTAAATACATTTCTAATTCCTAACTGTATTTTAGACATATTAGTAATATTTTTAATTTCTTGATTTTTAATATCTTTATCTAAATTAACGGGATTAACAATTTTATTTTCTAATATTTTACCATCATGCATTCTAATTAATCTTGTGGCATATTTTTCTATTTCTGCTTTATTATGTGTAACGATGATAACTAATTTATCATGTGATATTTCATGTAATAATTCTAAAATGGAATTAGAGGCTTTACTATCAAGGGCTCCGGTTGGTTCATCACATACAATAATTGGGGTTTCATAAGCTAGTGCTCGAGCAATGGCTACTCTTTGTTTTTGGCCACCAGATAATTTAGATGCTTTAGTATGTTTATATTTATTTAAACCAACTTTATTAATTAATTCATTAACTTTCTTCTTAATATCTTTTTTATTGCCACCATTCATTAACATAGCTAGTTCAATATTTTGATAAACAGTATAACTATTAACTAAATTAAAATTTTGAAATATATTACTAACATATTTCTTACGATATTCTAAATATTCTTTTTCACTATAATGGCTTGTTTCTTTACCATTAATATACATTTCTCCATCTTCATAAGTATCAAGACCTGATAAGACATTTAAAAGAGTTGATTTACCACTTCCTGATTCGCCAGTTATTACTACAAATTCCCCTAAGAATAACTCTAAGTTTATTTTAGTAATTCCTGAGGCTATAATTCCATCTTGATAATAATACTTTGAAACATTTTTAAGTTTTAACATAAACACACCTCTTAATTAATTATACTCTATTTTTAATTATAATTAAACTTTCTTAAAAATTTATTTAATACTATTTTGATAAAAATTACAAGTATTACGACAAAATAAGTCAAAATTTTTAATTTAAAAAGCAAACTTTTAATAGTTTGCCCTTATTTAATATTCTCTAATTCTACACCCACAACTTTACTAATACCTGCATTTTGCATTGTAATACCATAAAGAACATCAGCATATTCCATCATTCTCTTTTTATGGGTAATTAATATATATTGACTTTCCATTTTCTTTTTATTTAGGTATTCACCAAATAAGTCCACATTAGCTTCATCTAAAGCGGCTTCAACTTCATCTAAAACAATAAATGGTACAGTAGATACATTTAATATAGCAAATAATAAACATATTGCTGTTAAAGATTTTTCACCACCAGATAAACTTTGCGTATTATGAATCTTTTTTCCAGGGGGTACGACAATAATATCAATACCAGTATTTAAATAATCACTTGGATTTGTTAATTCTAATTTACCAGTACCACCTTGAAACATAATTTTAAATACTTTACTAAATTCTTCACTAACTTTAGTAAATGTATCTTTAAATTTTTCAACCATAATATTATCCATATCCGTAATAATATCATGTAAATTTTGCATTGATACTTCTAAATCATTTTTTTGATTAACTAAAAATTCATATCTAGTATTAATTCTTTCATATTCACTTATACTTCCAGTATTAACTTCTCCTAAAGATTTAATATCATTTTTTAATTTATTAACCATTTTTCTAGTTATATCACTATCAATATCTAAATCATAATTTTCTTTAGCATATTCATAAGTCATATTATATTCTTCATTTAAAGAAAGTAATAAACTATCTAATTTAACATTTAATTTACCAACTTCTACACTTGTACTATTAAGTTCATTTGATACAACTTTATATTCACTATTTACTTTACTATTCTCTTTTTCTAAACTGTCAAGTTCATTATTATAATCATTCTTCTTTTCTTTTAATGACTCAATATCATCTTCCATTTTTTCTTTTTCAATAGTAAGTTTATTTAATCTTTCCATAATATTATTTAAGGCATCATCTATAGCATTTTCTTTTAAATTAGATAATCCAGCAATATCATTTTTAATTGTGGCTAATTTATTATCTAAAGTATTAACATTATTCATTTTACTTTCTTTAGTAGTATTTAATTGAACTAATTCTAAATTAATATTATTTAAATTATTACTAATAATATTATAATCATTATCAATATTTTTAAGTTCTTCTATTAAATTATTAATCTTTTTATTAGTATTATCTAATTTATTTTTACTTTCTTCTAAATCTTTTTTTAAATTAATATTAGTATTTTTCTTATTAACACCACCACTAATAATACCACCAGCATAAATAATACTTCCATCTAATGATACTACACGATATTTATAATCAATTATTTTAGCTATATTATTCATATCATCAATATTTTTAACTACTATTACATTACCTAATTGATTTTCAATTATATTTTTATATATAGTATCATAATTAATTAAATCAGATAAGATACCTACAAAACCATTATGGTTTTTAATTTTATCTAAAGTATAATTATCAATATAACGAGATTTAATAATATTAAGAGGTAAAAATGTAGCTCGCCCAATATTCTTATCTTTCAAATAGTTAATTGCTTCTTTAGCACAATTTTCATTATCAACGACGATAAAATTAACTGATGAACTTAAAATAACATCACTAGCAGTTAAATATTCATTACTAACACTTACAATATTACCTATTGTATTATGTATTCCTTTTAAACGATCATTATTTAATATATTTTTGACACTTAATGGTAATTTTTCATTATTAATAATATTACTTTCTAAAATATCTATTTTATTTTCTAACATTAATTTTTCTTTATTTAAATCTTCTAAATCTTTATTATAAGTTGATTTTCTTAATATAATATTTTTATATTCATTATTAATATTAGCACAATTAGTATTTTTTTCTTTAATTGTCTTATTTAAAATATCTATTTCATTATTAATAATTTCTATTTCTTTAATTAAATTTAATTCTTCTTCTTTTAAATTAATTAAATTATTTTTTATTTTATCTTCACTATATTCATATTTAGTTCTTTCAATAGTTATTCTTTTTTCACTATCAAGTTTACTAATTTCCTCAGTTAAAGTTAATACTTGTTTATTTTTCATGCTTAATAAATCATCTAATTTATATATTTCTAATTTTAATTTATCAATATTAGCATTATTAATATTACTTTGCATTGATTCTAATTTATGTTTTAAATTTTCTTCTTTTTCTTGTAAATCAAGATAATCTTTATTAAGAATACCAATATCTTTGGTAATAAGGGCTATTTCATTATTTTTTAATTCTTCTTTAAATTGTAAATATTTTTTAGCTACTTTAGCTTGTTCACATAAAGGTTTTAAACTAGTTTCTAATTCACTTATTACTAAATTTACACTTTCTAAATTATCTTCCGTTTTTTCTAATTTTCTTAAAGCATCTTCTTTTCTTTTCTTATACTTTAAAACTCGTGCAGCACTTTCAAATATGGAACGTCTTTCTTGTGGTTTAAAATTTACTAAATCAGTAACTGTACCTTGAGAAATAATATTATAAGAATCCATACCTCCACCACTATCAATAAATAATTCGGTAATATCTTTAAGTCTTACTTTATTATTATTTAAGTAATATTCACTTTCCCCAGTTTTATAGACGCATCTTTTAACTTCAATTTCACTATATTCACTATTTAAATATTTATCACTATTATCAAATGTTAATGTGACGGATGCTTTATTTAATGCCTCTTTAAATTCCGAACCACTAAAAATAACATCACTCATGTTTTCGCCACCACGTAATGATTTTACTGATTGTTCACCTAAAACCCAACGAATTGCATCAACAATGTTACTTTTACCACTTCCATTTGGTCCAACAATGGCTGTTATTCCTTTATTAAGTTCAAATACTGTTTTATTAGCAAAAGATTTAAAACCTTCTAATCGTATACTTTTTAAATACATAATTCACCCTTACTTTACTGACTTTTTATATGCATCATATGCCGCATTTTGCTCAGCTTCTTTTTTACTTTTACCAATTCCCCGTCCTAAAATGATTCCATTAACTTTAACTACCATTTCAAATGTCTTTTCATGGTCTTTACCATATTCATTTACTAAAATATATTCAAGTGATTTTTTATCAGTTTGAACAAATTCTTGTAACATTGATTTATAATCCCCAAAGAAAACAAAATTTCTTTCAATATAAGGAATAATTATTTTATATACATATTCTTTAGCAAAATCTATACCAAATGATAAATAAATAGCTCCTAAAACACTTTCAAATGTATCAGCAATAATAGTATCATTAATATTATCAATTTGCCCATGACCAACTTTAATATACTTATCAATTCCAATATCTTTAGCGTAATGAGCAAGAGCTTGTTCACATACAAAACTAGCTCTTTTTTTAGTCATTTCCCCTTCTTTATAATTAGTATTATTATAAAAATATTCACTAATTATAAATTCTAATATGGCATCGCCTAAATATTCTAATCTTTCATAATTTTTAGTATTTTTATGTTCATTAGAATAACTACTATGAGTTAAAGCTTCCTCAAGTAATTTTTTATCTATCTTTTCTAAATTATATTTTTTTAAAAA
>CANQBF010000011.1 GCA_947588895.1 uncultured Bacilli bacterium
TAAACCATTTTGAAATCTTTAACATTTAATTCATTAATTGATTTGGGAAATATTTCTTCTGACATTCCCCATTTATTTTTATATTTGCTGTTAGCATTAGCTCCTATAACTTTCTCATATTTGTTTGTATCAGAAATTACTTCAGTTTTATTTAATCCTCCCATAAATATAAATAGCCAACTGAAAGCAGCTGCTAAAATAATTGCAATTATTCCAATTATGATTAAAATAATTTTAAAAAGATTTCTTTGTTTTTTCATCTTATAATATTCTTTTAAAATCAAATCTAGATTTTCAATACTATGTGTTTGAATTTCATTTTTTTCTATTTTTTCGCCACTTAAAAATTCATTAACATCAATATCTAATATATTGCATAAATCTTTTAAGATAGAATAATCAGGCATATTTCTTCCGTTTTCCCAATTTCCAATAGTACGATCGGATACTCCTAATTTTTCTGCAAGTTCTTGTTGGGTATAATTTTTTTCTTTTCTACAAGTAGCAATGAATTTTCCTATCTTTTCTTGATTCATAATTTTACTCCTTTCTTAATAAATTTTAAAATTTAAGAATTAATTTTAACAGGAAAAATATCAAGGGAAGATGATTTATTACAAAACTATATACCATGAAAAAAGCAAACTTTATATATATCGTTTGCTTATACGTATTAGAATTTATATTAAATAAATTTATCTTTTATTTCATCTCTAACAATTATTTTACAAATATTATATATTTCTTTTGCTTTAGCTAAACTTATGTCTAATTTAATTACTAATTCACTTATTATTTTATCTTTATTCTTTTTACTAATAAAAAAGTTTTTTTCTAATATATCATTTACGAATATTGCTTCTTCTTCATTTAAATTTGTTTGTTTTGAAAGTTCAGTTATAAAATCTTTTTTATTCATTATTGTCACCATACATTTGACCTTGAGTTTCAAGCCCTAATAATCTACCATATTCAAATATATGAGCCATACTAAATAAGAATAATATTTCAACTAAATCATAAGTATCAAACTCAATATTTAAATTAGTATTTAATAATAATTCAAATACACCTCCACCAATATTACTCATTATAATTATTATTATCATTTTCCAAGCAATCTTTTTTATTAAACTAACATTTTCTAAAGTAAATGGTGTTTCTCCTTTATTGATATTATCAAATAAAGTTTCTAAATGTTTAAATATTATAAATGTTAAAATAATTATTACTAAAAGAACTGCAAAACCTGTTTCAACATAGCCAATAATTTGAGTTTTACTATTATTTTCAAATATAGGCATTGCTGTAGTATTTAAAAATTCTTTATCTGCATCCGCTAAAACAAAAGAACCAACTTTTATGACTAATTTATCATTTTTATCTAAAATATTAATATGATGATTTTTAAATTCAAAAGTTAAGTTATTATCTTTTATAACAGTATTATTAATTAGATATGGTAATTCAATTAAAATTAAAGAAATAAAAGGAATAGCAATATAACACATTATTCTTCCTATTCTAGATATTATAGAAATGATTTTACTTAAGCTTTTCATTTTCTTTTGTTCTTCTTGTTTTAAACTTACAACTTCAGTTTTAACTTCATCTCCAAGTGAATCAATATCAATTATACTATCATTTACTAAATCATTAATTTTACAATGAAAAATTTTACATAATTTTAGTAAATTATTCATTGTTGGATAAGCATCTCCAGTTTCCCATTTACTTATAGATTGTCTTGATACATTTACTTTTTCAGCTAAATCTTCTTGTGATAGTTTTTTCATAATCCTTATTTTTTTTAAATTATCTCCAAATTTCATTTAAAATATCTCCTCTTTTCACATTTAATTATATATGAAAAATTAATTTTAAACTATCAACTTTTAGTTGCAATTAAATTTTTATAAATATTTTTCTTTCTTTATAAATATTATACTAAAAAAACAAGTTTCAAAATTAAAAACTTGTTTTTATCCATTATAATTATTATTTAACTTTTTTTAAATCATATATTTCATCAACTGTATCACATACATTTTGAGAATGAGTTACAATAATTACACATTTATTTTCTTCATGAGCTAACTTTTTAAATATCTCTAAAATTTCTGTTTCAGTTTGTTTATCAAGATTTCCCGTTGGTTCATCAGCAATTATCATTTTAGGATTATAAGATAAACTTCTTGCAATAGCAACTCTTTGTTGTTCTCCACCTGATAATCTTAATACTTTACGATTAGCATAAGTTTCTTTTAATCCCACTTTTGCCATAAGTTCTATGGCCTTTTCTTTTTTATTTTTAATTTTTAGACGACTTACATCCATTGACAGAATTATATTTTCACTAGCGGTCATAAAAGGTAATAAGTTATAACTTTGAAAAACAATACCAATATCACTATTACGATATTTATCTAAATTCATATCTTTTAAACTTTTACCATCAAATATAATTTCGCCTTCAGTACATCTTTCAAGTCCACTTATTAAAGATAATAATGTAGTTTTACCTGTTCCACTTCGACCTCTTATGGCATATATTTTGCCACTTTCAAAATCAAAACTAACATCTCTTAACGCATAATCATCTTCTTCAGCATCACTATATCTATAACTTGCATTTTTAATACTTAAAATAATATTTTTGGGAGAATTATCTTTTGAAATATAGTTATTTTTTTGTTTATTTTTCATTTATTAAGACCTCTCTTTCAATATTGTAAGTGGTGAAAACCTTTGAATGCTTATCATTGAAGCAATTGAACTAATTAATACAAGTGATAGACCAATTCCAAGTAACTCTAATAAAACTTTAATATCTACGACAGCATCAATCGAATTATATGCTTGCACAACTGGCATTCCTTTTCCTCGCATTTCATCTCTATTTCCCCGATTTGGTATTCCACCATTCATATTAGCACCGCCAAAATTTCTATCTATTTCTTCCGTTCTTTCATTACTACTATTGATTTCACTTTCTAATAAAGAATTACTAACTCCTTTAGAACTTACTGCTCCAATACAAGCTCCAAGTATAAGGGCAACTACAGAAACAATTACAAGTTCTGATACAAATTGCATAGTTAATTTAAACTTACTAATACCGATTGTTCTTAAAACTCCTATTTCATATTTTCTTTCACGAATATTTATCATGTTTATTACAAATAAGACAATTCCTCCAATTATAAGAGTTAAAGCTAAAAAGGTTGTTGCAAATGAATTAATATTTTCAATACTAGATACAGCACTTAATGCTATTTCTTCATTCGTTTGTAAAACAAAGTTTTCATCTAAACCTTTTTCATAAAATTCGTCTTGTAGTTTTTCTACATTATCATATGAATCTATAATAAAAGTTGGATTAATAGTTGCATTTAAATCTTCATTACTTGTAGTAATACTTATAACAGCACTAGCATTAGTTACAAGGGTATTAGCTGAATTAGAAAACATTGACATTACATCAGTACTTTCTTCGTCATTTTCTTTAAAAATTCCAATAATTTCAAATTCATAAGTATTGCCATCTTCATCTTCTAATTTTATTTTATCATTTATATTTAAATCATTATAATCAGCAAGTTCTTGATTAATAAATACATAATTACCATCAAAGGCTATATCCCAAGCATTATCAGCAATTTCATTCATAGTATAAGTACCACTTATAAATTCACTCATAGCATCTAATGAACTATAACCAGTTAAAGTAAAGTCGGTAGATGAAATATTATTTCCTTTTCCATGTCCAAATCCATTTGGCATATTATTATTTGATTCAATTTCAGCTTTTTCAATATTATTACCATTAAGTCCAATACCATAAGTATAATAATAACTTTCAATATACTTACTATTAGCAAATGACTCAACATCACTAATGGTATAACTTGCTATATTATCAAATTTTTCTCGAGCATTTTCTCTATCATTTGCTTGTGATGGATCAAACTCTTTCATCATATTAGCTCTATCAAAACTAATTGTTACTTCTTTGTCATAAGCACTTTTATAGGAATCTATTAAATCTACAGCAATATTTTTTATTGCTAATGTTATAGTACAAGCACAAGCAATAATTAAAATAATTATTCCTATTAAAATATTTCTTCCTTTATTTCTTTTAATTGAAATCCATGCGTTTTTTAATATAAACATAATCTTCCTCCTTAAAAACAATATCATTTTATTATGTAAATATTAAAGAAACATTAAAAAACATTAACTTTTTTCGTTAATGTTCATTTATTTTAAATTTAACTTCAAATGTCGTATAGCCATCTTTGGAATAAGCTCTTATATTACCATTATGAGCATTTACAATATTTTTAGCAATAGCAAGACCTAAACCATATCTTCCACTTTTACGATTATGACTTTCATCATTACGATAAAATCTTTCAAATATTTTTTCACACTCATCATTTGGTATAGGTTCTCCTTTATTAATTACTTCTAATATTATTTCAGATTTTTCAGTTATTAAATTAATTATAATTTCACTATTTTCTTTACCATGACTTATTGCATTATCAATTAATATTGATACTAATTCATCTATACTTTCTTTATGACAAAGAAAGTATACTTTTTCAACAATATTTGTTTTTATAGTTATGTTTTTTTCATATGCTAAACTTTCAAATATTAATGCTCTTTTTTCGATAATCATTGAAATATCATTTTTTGTAAAATTTTCGCATTTCAAGTATTCCGTTTTTGATAAATCAAGTAATCTAGTTATTAAATTACTCATTCTATCAGATTCGCTTTTTAAATTATTAATCCATTTTTCATTTTTCTTATTAACATCTAAACAATCAATATTAGCCATTATAACAGCAAGTGGAGTTTTAAGTTCATGAGAGGCATTAGCAACAAATTCTTTTTCTCTATTAAAACTCATTACAACTGGTTTTGTAATCCATTCAGTTATTTTTTTAGAAATAATATAAATAATTAATTCACCAATTCCCACCAATAATAAAGATATAAGTAAATTAGTAAGCAAAGTATTTCTAGTGTTAGTTATATTTACAATAGTTAAAGAATTACTTTCTACATAATTATAAGCATATTTATTCCAATATAAACAGCCAATTTTTAATTTATTTGTATTATTATTTGCAATAATATTTTTAGCTTTAGTTATAATTTCATCACTTATATCATTATCACTATGACTTATTTTATCAACAATTTCATTATTATTATTTAAGATAAATGTATATACTTCATAATCCATTACTTTTCGATTACGAAGTTCATCATTAATTGGTTTCATTTCTTTATCAAATGGTTCATGTCTTTCTATAGTTAAATTTTTCATTCTAGTTAAATTGTTTAATATTCCAACATACTCTCTATGATAAGTTTGAACATTAAAGAAAATAGCAAAAACAAAAGCAAATAAAGAGATGATAATAAATATTGTAAAAAATGTTTTCTTTTTTAAATTTTCCATATATCTTTATTCCTCCATTTTATAGCCTAAATTACGAACAGCTTTAATATTTACTTTTGAACCAATAATTTTTATTTTCTTTCTTAAAAAAGACAAATATGCTTCTAAATTGTTAGATTCATAATCATTATCTATTCCCCAAACTTTATCATAAATTTGTTCTTTTGATATAATTTGCTCTTTATTATTCATAAAATATTCAAGTAAAAGAAATTCACGATAAGGAATATTTATTGATTCATTTGTAAGTTTACAAGTTAAAGTAGAAGTTCTAATATTCAAAGATAAATCGCTATATTCTAATATATCTTTAATTTTACTATTACCTTTATTTCTTAATTGAACATTTACTCTAGCAATTAATTCTTCAATATGAAAAGGTTTTGTTACATAATCATCTGCTCCGGAATCAAAGCCCTTTAACTTATCTTCTAATTCAGATTTAGCAGTAAGCATAATGACTTTAGCACTTATTTCATTTTCTTTTATTTCTTTTAGAATTTCTAACCCATTTATTTTAGGTAACATTATATCAAGAATTATTAAATCATATATATTTGTCATAGCATTATATAATCCATCTTCACCATCATAACTTGTATCAACTTCATATTTTTCACAGCGTAATTTTGTTGCAATAATATCAGCGATTGATTCTTCATCTTCAACAACTAAAATTCTCATCTTACCACCTCAACTTCTAAAATTATATATTATAAAAATTAAAGAAATGTTAAAAATATACAGAAATTTTCATAAAATATTATACCATACAAAAATCAAACTATCTCTAGTTTAACTTTATAAAATTTTTTTACCTATTATCATATTAATATTTAATTACATTCATCATCCAAAGTACAAGTTTCACTAGAAGAATATATTTTACTAAATGTATCTTCAAATTTTTTATATAAATCATTATATTGTTCTTTGGTCATTTCTGAATATTTAGTTTGTCCTTCTTCTAATTTTCTAGTTATTCCTTTAGCTTCTACAATACTACCATTTTTAATCGTTATAAAAAATGGTATATATATTCTTTTTTCACCAGTTGAATAAGTTTTTCCATCACTATCAGTTAATTCATAATCTCTTAAATAATCTTTTAATTTATCTAATAATTCATAATAACTTTGAGAACCCTTATTTACTTGTTTTAATTCATTATTTTGAATTTCATAATTAGATTTATCATCATCTACATTTAAATAATATATTGTTTCTATATTTAATTTTTTAGCAACATCTAACATAGGTTCAAGCATATTTCGACACCATGGACACCAATTAGCACCAACATAAATTATGGCTTTTTTACTATCTAATAATTTTATTGCTTCTTCAATAGTAACATATTTCATGGGATTATTTTTATCGATACTTACATTATTATATTTTGCACCATCCGATTCTCTAATTGTGTCATTTAGTGACTCATATTCTTCTTTAAATTTTAAAGCATCTTTATTTTGTTCTTTATGAAATAATAAAAAATATCCTCCAATACCTAATCCAACTAATAAAATGACTACTATTAATATCAATATTAAATTTTTCTTTTTCATCTACTTTCCTTCTTCCTAGTTTTCATTTTATAAGATTTAAAAAAGAAGTTAAATAACGAAAACGTTGAAAAAACTCAACATTTAGTTGAGTTTACTAATCACATGTATTTTCTAGTATTAATGGTATCTTATAAGAAGTTGTTTTGGCATTTTCATTAGTTGCTTCAATTTCTAAATATAAACTATCTTTGGAATATGTTTTACATACTTTTTGATAATTATCTACTGTAAATGATACATCTTTTAAAAAGTCCTCTAATGTTATTTTAGTATTTTTATCATAATTACAAGTATCGATTATTTTATTAGAATCATTATTATTTTCATATAAAGTACATTTTATATTACTATACTCTTCCGTATCATCACCACCACAATAACTAACATTACTTATATAAATAGATGATTTAGAATCGTTATATGAAATACTACCAGAAATATTAAAATTAGGACAATTTGCTTTTAAAGTTTTAAATACAAAATTATTATCATTATGTTTAAATAAATATATTCCCCCAATTATTATTATTGTTATTATAATTAAAGTAATAGATATAATATAAATATTTTTTCTATTTATATTTTTTTTACTATATTCTCCTTCAAATAGATCATCTAAACTAATATTAAAATCTTTACTCATTTGTTTTATTAATGTCATATCAGGCATATTTTTTCCATTTTCCCATTTACTAACAGCTTGATAAGTTACATTGTATTTATAAGCTAAATCTTTTTGAGTAAGATTATTCTTTTTTCTAATTTCTTTAATAAACTTTCCTATCTTTTCTTGGTCCATAATTCACTTCCTAATCTTATAATTTATAACTTGTTATATAAATATTATACCACAAAGAAAAAGCAAATTTTAAATATATAAAGTTTGCTTATAATAATTATTATCTTGACTACTAATTACTTTTTATATCCACTCTTCTATTTTACTTCGAGCATTAATACACTCAGTTCCTTTAATAGCAATACTATCATTTAAAATATTTGCATTCTTACAAATCTTTTTTATATCATCTACTACATTTGCTAAACCTGAACCTTCATGAGTAGTTACGATTCTAATTGTTTTTCCTGTAAAATCTAAATCTTTAATTGCTGTTTCTATTTCAGGAGCATAACTTCCCCAATAAACTGGTGTCATTATATAAATAACTTCATATTGGGAAATATCATTGATTTTATTTTTTATCGGCGCATTTCCTACTCTTAATTTTGCTTCTTCTATACATTTATTATATTCTTTACTATAAGGTATTAATGGCTCTACTTTAAATATTTGAGCTCCAGTAATATCTCTTACATACTCAGCAATATATTCCGTATTACCTTTATCAACATATCCAACGGCATAATTTTCATCAGCTCTTGAAAAATAAATTACTAAACTTTTTTTATTCTTATATTCACTCATATGTTATTCTCCTTTTTATATTAAAATTATAATATTTTTATTAAATTATATCAAATAAAAAATAAACACATCTTTTTTGTGTCTACTTTTATCTTACAACTTCAATTTATTATTATCTTATCTCTAAAAAGATTTTAATTAGTTAATCTTTTCATAAACAGCAATATATTTATAAGCAAGTCCTGTTTTACCATATAAAGTATTCTTACGTTCAGAAATTAATTCCCATTGTTTGAATCTATAGCCAGGTCTTGCATCTGGTGCTTTCATTGTATATTCTTTAATACTTGCTCTCTTAGCATAGACAACGTCAGCTTTTAGAGTACCATCAGTATCAGCAAATCCTACACATTGATTTAAATCGCAAGAGAATTCAGCAAACCAAATACATCCAGAACCAGTTTGACCACATTTAGATGTTGTATAATAATTACTATGATCATATAGACGAACAGTTAATGGATTTAAACTACTATAGAAATGAAATTCTACTTCATGTTTTTCTTCTTCAGGAGCATGACCATATTTTTCTGTATAAGCTCTTTCATATTCTTCACGATCTAATTTTTCACCTGCTGCAGCTGCATCTAACATTTTTTTAAGTTGCTCATCAGTAAGTGATTTACTTTCATTAGTTGAAGGATTAGTTACAGTAGCATTATTATTTTGAGCTTTATTATTATTATTATTATTTGTTGTAGTGCTATTTTCAGTTTTTGCTTCTTCTTTTGCTTCAGTTTGAACATTTTGTTGTACTTCGTTTACAGCATTTTTATTTTGTACTTCTGCTTCTTGAACTCTTTCTTCTGCAACTTTTTTATTATCTTTAGCTGTTTCAATTGCTTTTTCTGCATTTTGAACTTTTTCATTAGCAGATTTTTTTGTTTCTTCAGCTTTAGTCAAAGTTTCGTTAGCAGCTTTAACTTTTTCTAAAGCAGCATTTCGTTCTTCATCTGTTTTAGCATTTTGAACTTCATTTTCTGCTAACTTTTTAATATCCATAGCCTTAGCTACAGCGTCTTCAGCATCAATAACTTCTTTTTTTGCATTTTCTTTCTCAGTCTCTGCTTTTTCTAATTCTTTATTTGCTTCTTCTAGTTGAGTTTTAGATTCCTTAACTTCATTTTCTATTTCTGCTAATACACTAGGATTTTTGGCTTCTACAATTTCATTTTGAGCAAGATTTATTTTTTCATCATTTGCTTTAAATGAATTATTGGCATTAATAGCAATAACACTAGTAGTTACTACAGCCATAGTTCCCACACTTATAAATATACCTTTTATCGCACCATACGATAACATTTTCATAAAAATCAACTTCCTTTCAAATTGCTTTTATTTACTGCTATTATACAATATTATATGTTAATTGTAAAGACCTTAACAACTTAATTAGCTGGAAATATATAGCAAATATGTAAAATTAACGTTTTAATTTGATATTTTTTTACACAATCCTATATATTACGTTTTAAAAAATATATTGAGGAATACTTAATATTCGTAAACCCTATTTCCCGACTTGGGAAAAATGGCCACCAACATTATTACTATTTTCACAAGCAAGTTTAACATTTTCTACAACATTTTTAAATTTATCCCATCTTTTAAGAAATTGCATTAATTCTCTTGCTTTACAATATTCTTATTTAATTCACTTTTTAATAAAACAATTCCTAAAATAAATGTTAAAATATCAGCAATAATTGCACTCCATAACATTGTTACAACACTATGACTTAAAGATGCAATGATTATAATAGATGGAACAAAAAATATAACATCTCTAGCTAAAGCTAAAATAGTTGATTTAAAACTAGAACCCATTGATTGTAATAATATAGATAAAGATTTAATTATACAAGTTAAGATAATTCCTCCTAAGAAGATTCTTAAACAATATTTAGCATATTCTAAATATTCTAAGGTATTACCATTTCCAAAAATATTAATAATAAATGATGGAAATAATTCAAATAAAATAAAAGCTATTAAACCTATTATAAAATTAATTATTAAAATGTATTTAATTGTTTCTTTCACTCTTTTAATATTTCCTGCTCCCATATTATAACCGATAATAGGCATACCACCTAAAGATACTCCAATAACTATTGATACAACAATACCAAATACTTTCATGCATATTCCAATTACTGCTAAAGGAGTTATTACTCCATATGAAATACCAGTACTAGATATTGTCATATAACCATATTTACTAACTAAATTATTAGCAACAGCAATAATTATAACTATAGCAATTTGTGTTATTAAAGAGGCACAACCTAAAGATAATAATTGTTTACATATATTTTTATCTAATTTAATTGATTTTTTAGTAATTTTAAATGATTTAGCTCTATGTAAGTATAATATACTAACTATAAATGTTAAAACTTGACCAATCACAGTGGCAAATGCTGCTCCTTTAACACTCATTTTCAAGCCAAAGATAAAGATAAGATCTAAAATGATATTAGATACTGCCCCAATTACAGTAGCAAACATTGCATACTTAGGACTACCATCACTTCTAATTGAAGCATTTAAACCTTGACCTATAATATAAAATGGTAACCCATAACAAATTATTTTTAAATAATCTAAGGCATATTTATAACATTCTTTTTCATTGGGATTACCACCAAAAATATGTAAAATTTGTTTACTAAAAATAATTCCGATAAAAGTTAATATAATTGATATAATTATTAATAAAATTAAACTATTACCAATAGCTTTATTAGCTTTTTCTTTATTTTTAGCTCCTAAAGATAAATTAAATAAGGCACTAGCACCATCCCCTACTAATAAAGCAAAAGCAAGTGCTATAACTGTAAATGGATAGACAATATTAGTTGCTGCATTACCAAAAGAAGAAGCTTCACTCCAACCAATAAATATTTGATCTACAATATTATAAAGAGCTGCTACTATCATGCTAATAACACAGGGAATAGCAAATTTTTTAATTAATGTAGAAATTTTATCATTTCCTAAATCTAGTTTTTTCACAAAAAATCCTCCTCAATTTTAGACATAAAAAATACGTAAGCCCTTATTCAATTGGACTTACGCATTTAGCAACTCATTGATAAAATTGACTTAATTTTTTTGCCTAACGAACTAATTATAGCATAAAATTTGTTTTTTCGTAATAATTAAATTTGATTTTTCTTTATAGTATATGAATAACTTTCTATTATTAAATTCATTATATCTTCATCTTTAATAGTATCATCTAATATAATTGTAATCCAATTCTTTTTATTCATATGATAAGCTTGATAATAACCATTTTGTTTTAATAATTCTTGAATTTCACTAGGATTTAATTTAACATTTATTATTTCTATTTCTCCCTTATAATTTGAATCAATTTTACTTTTATCAATATTCATAATAATTGCATACCATTTTTTAGTAATAGAATTTTTAAATACTGCATAACCAGGATATTTTTCCCATTCAAAATTAGCATTATCATTATACTTAAGTTTAATTTTATTAGCTATTCTATTTGTTTGTTCATATATAAATAATTTATTAATAAAACATTTATTTTTAATATCTAATAATATATTTTTAAATTCATCTCGTACTTCACTACTAAATGAACCATTTATATCTTTTATTCGAAAATTAATATATTCATCTTTTAAACGATTATCATATATTTTACCTTTTACTATTCCATCTTTATTAATCATAATATCTACTTTAAAAGTATTATTCATAATATATTTTGTATATTTATATATACTATTATCTTCAATAAATCCATATTTTAATAATTTATTAATATCTACTTTAGATTTTTTAAATATTTCATCTTCTATTAACATAAATACTCCTCAATTAATTATTATAATACTAATTAAAACTATTTTCATAAATATCCATAAAACGAGAAACAAATCGAGCTTGTTCTTGTTCTTCTTTAGTACCATTTGTAACTTGCCATCCATAAATTCCATATGATTTATAATTGAAATTAGATAATGGAAGTAGTTGATATTCTTTTTGAATTAATTTAATACCTTGTTTATAATCTTTTTTTAATCTTTTCATTGCTTTATCAGGATTTTTAAATACTGCTTTACCATATTTATTAGCACCAATATCAAAATCAATATTAATTCTACCAAAACTATTGATATCGACATTTCCTTTTATATTTCCTTCATTAACAATATACACTTTTGAATAATTCAAATTATTATCCATAATATATCCACATTTAATTAATACAATTCTTGTTAATATCATTATTATTATAAAAACTAATATAATTATGAAAATAGATAATAATTTGTATTTCTTTTCTTTTAAATAATTTAATTTTAATACATCTAATAAATTAATTTCTGATTGTTTTTTTATTTCACTATCTTTTAATTTTTCTCCAGCAAATAATTCATTCAAAGATATTTTTAAAATAGCACATAATTCTTCCATTATCGAAACATCGGGTAAATTTAGTCCTCTTTCCCATTTACTAACAGCATTTTTACTTATACCTAATTTTTCAGCTAATTCTTCTTGTGTCAAATTAACTTTTTTTCTTGATTGAGCAATAAAATTACCTATCTTTTCTTGGTTCATAAATTCTCTTCCTTTCTAAGCAAATCATATTCTATTTTAATCAAATATTAAACATACTAAAAGTTTACTTTAATTATAACGCATTAAAATTATTAGGAAATATAAAATTTAAAGAAAATGAATTAGGAATTAAAGAAAAATATATTTCTTTTGAAATAGTTCATATGAAAATGAGAATATTACACCATTTATATGTCTTGATATATATGATATAAATCATTATAAAAAAGTATTAGCATTATTAGAAGATAAATTAAAAAAGAATAATTTTCAAGAAAGGATTAACTCTTTATATAAGGTTCCTTTCATAAGGAATTTTTTCATTTTTTCCTAATAAAATAAACAATAAAAAGATAATAATATTAAATTATTACCAAGATATATTTAACATAAAATCACAAAAAAAGATAAAAATAATAACAAGGAACATTAATTGTATATTCCTTGTTTTGTTTATAAAACCATGTTAAGATATTATTGAATTTATTTATAGGAGGTAATTATGTTTGAATTAGTATCAAATTACAAACCTAATGGAGACCAACCGGAAGCAATTAATAAATTAGTTACAGGTATTAAAAATGGCAAAAAAGAACAAGTTTTACTTGGTGCAACTGGTACTGGTAAAACATTTACAATAGCAAATGTAATTAAAGAAGTTAATAAACCTACTCTAGTTTTAGCCCATAATAAAACTTTAGCAGGTCAATTATATTCTGAATTTAAAGAATTATTTCCCAATAATCATGTGGAATATTTTGTATCTTATTATGATTATTATCAACCAGAAGCATATGTTCCATCAAGTGATACTTATATTGAAAAAGATGCATCAATTAATGATGAAATAGATGAACTTAGACATAGTGCTACATCGGCTTTAATTAATTATCGTGATGTTATTGTTGTTGCTTCAGTATCATGCATCTATGGTATTGGGGAAAAAGAAGAATATGAAAAAAATATGTTAGTATTAAATATTGGGGATAATATTAAAAGAAATTATATTATTGATAAACTTGTTGATATGACATATGAACGTAGTGAACTTGATTTTCATCGTGGTACATTTAGAGTTCGAGGTAATAGTATTGATATAATACCAGTAAATGAAAAAGAAAGTGGTATTAGAATTGAACTTGATGATGATAAAGTTGAAAGTTTAACTGTTTTTGACCCTTTAACTGGTGTTGTTAAAGAAAGTAAAAAAACTATTGCTATATCACCAGCATCTCACTTTGTTACTAGTCCGAAAAAAATGGAAGAAGCAATTAAAAGAATTGAAAAAGAATGTGAAGAAAGAGTTAAATATTTTCATGATAATAATAAATTTATTGAAGAGCAAAGAATCAAAGAAAGAGTTAGTTATGATTTAGAAATGCTTAGAGAAACTGGATATTGTAATGGTGTTGAAAATTATGCAAGACACTTAGCTTTAAGAGAAGAAGGTGTTACTCCCACTTGTTTAATTGATTTTATGCCTGATGATTATTTACTTGTTGTAGATGAATCACATGTTACTCTTCCTCAAGTAAGAGGTATGTATAATGGGGATAGAATGCGTAAACAAACTTTAGTAGATTATGGGTTCCGTCTTCCAAGTGCTCTTGATAATAGGCCTCTTAAATTTCCAGAATTTGAAAGTAAAATCAAAAATGCTATTTATGTTTCAGCTACACCGGGAGATTATGAACTTGAAAAAGTTAATCATGAAGTAGTAGAACAAATAATTAGACCAACTGGACTTCTTGACCCAATTATTGAAGTAAGAGAAACGGAAGGACAAATTGATGATATAATTGGTGAAATTAATAAAAGAATCGAAAGAAATGAAAGAGTCTTAATTACTACTTTAACAATTAGAATGAGTGAAGAATTAACTAACTATTTAAAAGAAATGAATATTAAAGTTGCTTATTTACATAATGAAATTAAAACTTTAGAAAGACTTAAAATTATTCATGATTTAAGATGTGGTATTTATGATGTTGTTGTAGGTATTAATTTACTTAGAGAAGGAATAGATATTCCGGAAGTTAGTTTAATATGTATTTTAGATGCTGATAAACAAGGTTTCTTAAGAAGTGACCGTAGTTTAATTCAAACGATAGGAAGATGTGCTAGAAATGAAAATGGTATGGTTATTATGTATGCTGATATGATAAGTGATGCCATGAAAATAGCTATTGATGAAACTAAAAGAAGAAGAGAAATTCAAGATAAATATAATAAAGAACATGGTATTATACCTAAAACAATTAAAAAAGATATTAAAGAAGTTATTTCTAATAAAATAGAAAAGAATGAGAAAAAGACCAAAGTTAGCAAGAAAGAAGCAGTTAATATGATTCAAACGATTGAAATGGAAATGAAAGAAGCTGCGAAAAACTTAGACTTTGAAAGAGCTATGGAACTTAGAGATATTTTATATGAACTTAAAGGAGAATATAAATTATGAAAGCACTTGTAACTGGAGCATCTTCTGGTATAGGAAGAGATATGGCTAGATACTTAAATACATTAAATATTGATTTAATATTAGTAGCAAGGAGAAAAGATAAATTAGAAGAATTAAAAAAAGAATTAGATGTTAATGTTAAAATTATTGAAATGGATTTAAGTATAGAAGACAATGTTTATAAATTATATGATAAATGTAAAAATGATAATATTGATATTTTAATTAATAATGCTGGTTTTGGTTTATTTGGTGATTTTACAAAAACTGATTTAGATACTGAACTAAATATGATTGATGTTAATATTAAAGCACCTCATATTTTAACTAAATTATTTTTACAAGATTTTGTTAAAAAAGATAAAGGTTATATTTTAAATGTTGCATCAAGTGCAGGATTTATGGCTGGTCCTCATTTAAATACTTATTATGCTACTAAAAATTATTTGCTTAAATTATCAATGGCAATTAATGAAGAATTAAGACAAATAAAAAGTAATGTTAAAGTATGTACTTTATGTCCAGGACCAACTAGTACCGAATTTACCAAAGTAGCTAAAGGTAATTTTAGTGTTAGAGAAACACCAAGTGAATATGTTGCTAAATATGGAATAGATAAAATGTTTCAAGGTAAAATGATTATTATACCTACTCTAATGATGAAATTAGGAATATTTGGAATAAGATTTATACCATACAGGTTACAACTTATTATTACTAGTTTTATTCAACATCGTAAAACAAGAAAAAAATAGTTAAATTTGATTAGTTTAACTATTTTTATTTTTTAATATTCTTGTTGTATTTAATATTGTTAGTAATGTAACACCCGTATCAGCAAAAACTGCTTCCCACATTGTTGCAAAACCTAAACCACTAAGTATTAATACTAATACTTTAATACCAATAGCAAAAATTAAATTTTGTTTAATTATTTTGTTAGTTTTTTTAGATATTTTAATTAATGTTGGCAGACTATCTAAATTATCATTCATTATAACAATATCACTTGCTTCAATAGCGGATGCACTACCAATATTTCCCATTGAGATACCAATTTTAGCAATTCTTAATGCGGGAGCGTCATTAATTCCATCTCCAACAAAAGCAACATTACCATTGTATTTTTCTATTTCATTTTCTAATAGATCAAATTTATCTTTAGGAAGTAATTCATAAGATACATCTTCAATATCAACTTTACTAGCAATATCTAAAGCAATATCTTTACTATCTCCAGTAAACATCTTAACATTTAAACCTAATTTCTTTAACTCTTTAATAGTATCTTTAGCTTCCTTTTTTATACCATCATTAATTATTAATTTAGCTATATTCTTATCATTTATATTTAAATATATACCATTATCATTGGTTTTGGCTTCACAATATTTAGAAGAACCAATTTTAATTTTATCTTTTTTAAGTTGATATTCAATACCTCTACCACTTATTTCTTGAAAGTTATTTATTTTTTTGGGTTTTATATTATTAAAAATATTTAAGATATTTTTAGCAGTAGGATGATTAGATAATACTTCTCCACTTACATAATAATTAATAATATCTTCTTTTTGATAATTATTATCTAATATTTCTAATTGATAATTTAAATCATTTCCATTAGTAATAGTACCTGTTTTATCAAAAATTATTTCTTTTATAGAAGATGATGCTTCTAAATAATCACTCCCCTTAATTAATATACCTTTTTTACTTGATGCTCCAATACCTGAAAAATATGCTAAAGGGACAGATATAGCAATAGCACATGGACAAGAAACTACTAAAAAGACTAATGCTCTATAAATTGCTTCATTAAATGTAATACTTGGTAGTAATGGTAAAAAGATAATTATTAAGATAGCCAGTAATAATATAATTGGCGTATATATTTTGGCAGCTATAGAAACAAAGTTTTCAGTTTTAGCTTTTTTATCAGTTGCATTTTCTACTAAAGATAAAATTTGAGAAACTGTACTATTTTCATATTCTTTTAATACTTTAATTCGAAGAATATTATCCATATTAATACTACCTGATAATACTTCATCATTAACTTCAACATTTATGAGTCTACTTTCACCAGTTAAAGCTTTATTATCGAGTCTTGACTTTCCTTCAATAACTATTCCATCTAAAGGTATTTTTTCACCTTTTTTAACAACAATTATATCATTTACTTTTACTTCTTCAGGACTGACTTTAATTATTTTATTATTACTTTCTAAATTAGCATATTCAGGTTTAATATTCATTAAATCACTTATTGATTTTCTTGAATTATTAACTGCTAATCCCTCTAAAATTTTACCAATTTCATAAAGAGTTATTACCATTAAACCTTCATGAATATTATTAGTAAAATAAGCTCCAATACATGATATAGATACTAATAAATTTTCATCGATTGTAAAACTTTTAATAAGCATTAATATTGCTTTTTTTACTACTCTAAATAATAATATTGCATAACTTAAAATAATAAGTATATTATGTATTAATCCTGCATGAATAAACATTGATAATATAAATAATATAATACCTAATATTAATCTACATAAATCAAATTTTATTGTACTTTTATTATTTTCAGATTCATCTAATACTTTAACATCACTATCTACTTTTTTAACAACATTTTGTACTAGTTTTTTGATATCTTTATTATCACTTTCTACAACAATCGATAATTTAGCAAAATTAACAACTGCTTTATTAATACTTTCTTCTTTATTTAAAGCATCTTCAATTTTTTTAGCACAATTAGCACAATCTAATGTATTTAATTTATATCTACATTTCATCAATATGTTCACATCCTAACATAAATATTTTTTTAACATGGTCATCACTTAAAGAATAATATGTACAATTACCATCTTTACGATATTTAACTAACTTTGATTGTTTTAATATTCTAAGTTGATGCGATACTGCCGATTGACTAGCATTTACTAAATCAGCTATTTCACAAACACATAACTCTTTATCTAATAACACATTAATAATTTTAACTCTTGTTGAATCACCAAATATTTTAAATAATTCAGCCATATCAATTAATTTATCTTCATTTAATATTTCCATTTAATTACTCCTTCTATATTAATATATGAATAAATGTTCATACATTGATATATTATCACATAATTCTTACTTTTTCTATACTAAATATAAAAATAATTAATTTTTTGCATTAAAAAAATTGAGAAAATCTCAATTTTCAAATTATTTTTTATTTTGCTTTCTTAACTGGTTTTTTATCATCTTCAAGTTTACTTGCAGCACTCTTTAATATTTCAGCAGTTTTATTTTTTACTTCTTTAGCAGTCTTTTCAACTACTGGAGTAGCTTTTTCTTTAGCAAGTTCAACTAATTCTTGAGCTTTAATTTTTACTTCATTTGATTTATCAATAATTAATTGTTTAGCTGTTTCTTTATCTAATTCCTTAATAGTATTTTCAAGTTCTCTTGTTTTAACAATAATGGCATTTTTAACTTCTTCAACATCAATATCTTTAGCTTTATCTACTAATTCATCCATTAATTTTGCTAAATCTTTTCTTGTTTCTTTACCACTCTTTGGAGCAAATAAGAATCCTAAACCTAAACCTACACCTGCTCCTAATAAAAAATTACCTTTTTTACTCATAATCTTCACTCTCCTCATTTCTTTTCTTTTTCTTTGTAAATAATTTATATGATAAATTTTCTATTGTTCCAACCACACTACTTACTACTCCATTAACTTTATTTGATACAATATTAACCATATCAAATATTGGAGTAACTTGGTCAATCTTTTTATTTATATCATCTAACATTTTATTAGCTTTATCCATTGTAACCATAAATTTAATTCCTAATATTATACCTATTACTAATAATATGATTAAAAGTATATAAATAATTATTGGTAATAATTGTAATAAAAATTCCATTATTACTTAGCCTCCTTTCTTTCTTCATACATACTGTCGATTAATTCAAATAAATCATTATCTAAATCTTCTTCATTATCGATTGGTTCTTTATTTTCTTCAATAGTCTTTTCAATCGCCGCATCCAAATCTTTACTAAATTCTTCAGTTATTGTGTCATTATCTTTTTTCTTTTCATGTTCACTTATTTTTTCAAGTTCTTCTTCAATTGCTTCTAAATTATTAGATACTGGCATCTCTAAAGTATCTTCCAAAGTAATTTCATCACTTGCTTCTTCTAATAAAGCATCAATTGATTTAAATTTACCTTTATCATTAGTATCTAAAAAAGTTACTTCAGGTTCTTCTTCTACTTTAACTTTTTTCTCTACTTTAGGTTGTTCAAAGGCCTTTTTTCTAACTGTATCTACGTCAATTTTTGGAGAATTACGATCTACAATATCATCAGTTGTATAATCTTTATTTAATACTCCATATACAGGGGAAATAATTGGTGAAGGTTTAAATTTCTTTCTTTCTACTCTTTCAGTAGATTCCATTCTTTCTCTTCTCTCTGTATATTCATTTCTTTTTTCTTGATTCTTTTTTCTTTCAAATTCCAAGACATTATTATTTTGTCTAAATTGTGTATTTCTATTCTCTTTTACTGGAGGTTTTCTTAATTCTTCTAAATCATCATCAATTTTTTCAACTGGTTTATTTCGATAACTACTTTGAAATTCTTCTTCATCAAAATCAGGAAAAGTAAATGTATTATTATCTATTTTAAATAATTCTCTTTCACTTGGTGTTTCTTCTTTTTTTACTTCTCTAAATTCTTTTTCTTCTTTGATTTCTTCAATCTTATTATTTGTTACTATTTTTTCTTCTTTTAAATCATCATCTTTAATTTTAATAACCTCAACATTACCATCATCTTTTTTGGGGTCATCTTCTACCTCAAATAAAATATTCTTAATTTTATCTACTAAACTCATAAAGTATATCCCTTTCTAGTTTAAAAAGTCTGTATCTTTTACTTCTTCTTCCTCAACATAATCTTCTACTTCTTCATAATCATCTTCATGTTCTAAGACATTTGAATTATCATTACTATTTTCAAAAATATCAAATACTTCTTCAGTATAATCCAAATTATCATCATTTAGTAATTTTTCAATTATTGTTGCATTATAATCTATGCTCTTTAATATATTAATGGTATTTATAAGTGTCCTATTAATTGAATTAATATCTACCATTACTTCTATTTTAGCATAATTATACATAATTTCAATCAAATATTTATCATTTTCTTTTAAATTTATTTCAATATAGCCATCTAAATTATCAAAACTAAGCTTACTAGAATAAAATGCATTATTATTTACTTGATAATTACCTTCACTTTTTTTATCATAACTAACAAAATCTACATATAAATAATAATTATAATTATCATCAGATAAAACAATAAAATTACTACCTGCATTTCTTACTTGCATTCCCTTTGGTAAATAAAATTTATACCCATTTCGATAAACATTAGGACTCTTTTTTTCATTCAAAGTAACGTTATCTATTATTTCATCTATACTTAAATCTTTTACTTTTGTACATCCTGTTAAAACAAATAAAAACAATAATATTATTAATATTTTCTTTATTTTCATAATTAACTCCATATTCATTATATCAATTTATTTAGTAGCTTTCAAATATTTTATTTTAATTCCCTCTTTACTAAACTTTTCTTCATACTCAGTCATTACATTAGGTATATTACTATTATGTAAATCATAATTAATTATTTCTAAATTATAGCCATAATCTTTAAGAGAATTAATACTATAACTAAATAAGTCATCATTATCAGTTTTTTGAATTATTAAACGTTTATCTTTAAATAATTTATCATATAAACTTAAATATATTTTAGATGTTAATCTTCTTTTTTCATGACGAGCTTTAGGCCATGGGTCAGAAAAATTTAAATAAATAACATCAACTTTATTTTTAAGTAATTCTTCTAAATTAATAACATCATTAATAATTATCTTGAAATTATCAAGTTTATAATCTCTTATTTTTTTAATTGCTATACTGGCAACACTGGCATACTTTTCAATACCAATAAAATTAACATCAGGATTACTTAATGCCATATTTAATATAAAATTACCCTTACCCATTCCAATTTCAATATGTAATGGTTTAGTATTATCAATAAAATTTATTTCATCAGTTATTAAAAAATCACAATTATTTATAACTTCATCTTTATCTTTTGGATTACGCATACGCATTTTTAACCACTTCCTTAATTTATCATATATTGTTTGTAGGAGGTCTAAATGAAAAAAAATAGAAATTCTTTCTTTGCTGAAAGCTCATATCAAGCTTATAACCCAATGCAAGGTGGTAATCCCCAAACAAATCAAATGAATAATATGGTGCCAGGTCCTTATCAAAGTTCAAGCAATTATTTTTATCAAGGTCCTATGCCTAATAATTATACCACAAATGAAAGTGATATAGAAAGTCGTTTTGCTAAAATAGAAAGACAATTAAATCGTATGGACTATCGTCTAACTAAGTTAGAAAATGCTAGTAATGTTGTAACTAGTGAAGATGTCGAAATAAATAATTCTAATATGTATATGTTATAACCTCTTAGATGAGGTTTTTTAATGATATATTATCATTGCACTAAAACAATATATTTGTTCTTCACCATTAATACCTACTGCTACTTGATATTTAATATCAATAACATCAATATTACTAAGTAAAAATTCATTAATACAATTTTCTAAATCTCTTTCACATTCTTCATCAAATAATTTTACTTTCATTATATTCACCATATTTACTATATCAAATTAATTAATATTATTTTGTCGAAATAAATAGTTGAAAACTATCTAGTTATTAACATTTTTTGCAGATAAAAATTGACACTTTTTAAGCATCAATTTATAAAATATAACTTGCATTTATTCATTAATCTTTCAACATATTTATTTTCTTTATATAAAGATAACATAAAGACTATTAAAATAATTTAAGATATTACTAATAACTTCTTGAGTTGGAATATTTAACCAATTGACTTTTGGATCATTTAACATTATTAAATAACGTTTAGAATTTAAAATTTGATTTAATCTTGAAATAATATCTAAAATATTATTTTCTTTCATATTAGTATCATTAAATATTAAAATTTCTAAACACTTTTTTAATTTTAAATTATCTATTCCAGCAATATTAATTAAATAGTAAAAATCAAATATATCTTTGTATCTTGTAGATCGAAAGCCAAGCTTTAATAGTGATTTTAATTTTTCAGTTAAAATTTGTTCTTTAGAATTAATTAATAAGTTGGCATTTTTATTAAAAATATCTAAACTAAAGCAATATTCATCCTGTTCAATATCTAACAGCCTATGAATACCTATATCTAACTTTGTATTTATACTATTTCCAAAAGAATCAAAAAGTTTTATATTGACCCTTTTACCATCATAATCTTGATGGTGTAATTTCTTTATAGGTCCATTAATTTTAATTTTAATATTATCATTTACTCTATTAAGTTTATCAATAAAATTTTTTATTGAGTTATCATCTAATGAATACTTAATAAAATCTAAATCAAGGTCACGAGTTGCTCGACGAATATCTTTAGATATTGAATGCATAACAACACCACCTTTAATTGTAATATGACTTTTAAAACTACTGTTAGATATTTTAATAAGTATTATATCTTGAGATACTTTAGAACTTGCAGATATGTAATCATAACCAATATTTATGTATCCATTAATTAATTCTTCTAAATTCATTTAAAACACCTCTCTTTGCAATGCCTCTGATAAGTTTAAATCATTTTTAAAAAGTGACAAATATTCTTCAATTTTTTTCATATCTAATTCATCAACTATTTCTCTATAATTAGAAATAATTTCTTTATAGTAATCAAAAGGAATTTGTTTTCTTTTTCTTATAAGTTCTACAAGTAATCTTTCTTTGTTATAAATATTAACAGTATATTCATTAATTTTTAAACTTTCTTTTCCAAAATTTAATCTTTTTTTATCAGTAAATATTTGAACAATTTTTTCATTTTTGATAGAACGATAATTACTCGGTGTCGCAAGATATACTTTGTCTGGTATAATATCTGTTAAATCATAAATATAGAAAGCTGAATCCATTGTTAAAACCCCTGATGGATATTTCTTTGAAAAAATAATTATTGGATCAACTACTTTTTTAGTTGAATAAATTCCGTTTTCAACTTTGTATATTTCTTTATTATTAATTGCTTTCTTAATATTGTATCTAGAACCATATTTTTCTAAAAGCTCCTT
Organism: uncultured Bacilli bacterium; assembly: GCA_947588895.1. Classification (GTDB taxonomy): domain Bacteria; phylum Bacillota_I; class Bacilli_A; order RF39; family UBA660; genus SIG200. Next base: position 23,848 of record CANQBF010000011.1, read on the forward strand.
ATATGAATAAATCATTGTTTTTTCACCTCTTTATAATTTTAACATAATGTCGGGTAAAAATCAATAATTTACCCGACATTATGTTAATTTCTTTTTTAAATTAGTCATTTACATAACTTAAATTTCATTATTAACTATATTAAAAAGTTCAGTAATCATCAATAAAATCTTTGTTTTATGTTATCTAGTAAATTGCATATTTTTATGTTATAATTTTTTCAAAGGTGGTTGTAATGAAAGATAAAATTTATATATTTGGGCATAAAAATCCCGATACTGATAGTGTTTGTAGTTCCATTGCATTATCATATTTAAAAAATACTTTAGGTTTTAATACAGAAGCTCGAATTTTATCTAATATTAATGAAGAAACTAAATATGTTTTAAATAAATTTAAAATTAATATTCCTGAAATTCTTGAAGATGTTAAATTACAAGTAAAAAATATTGATTATCATAAAGATTTTAGAATTAATATTAATAAATCGGTTTATAATGCTTTTTTTGAAATGCAAAATAATAATATGAGTACTATTCCCGTAGTAGATAATAATAACATTTTTTTAGGCTCTTTTGCTATGAAAGATATAGCAAGACAAGAAATACTTGGTGATAGTACCTATTTATATGCTAAATATGATTATATTTTAGAAGTATTAAATGGTCAAGAAATATTAAAATTTAAAGATGAAATAAAAGGTAATATTACCAATATTGATTTAAGAAGTACAACTTTTAAAGAAGAAAAATTATTAGATAAAAATTCTATTTTAGTTGTTGGTAATAGACACTCTATTATTGAAGATGCAATTAATAATTCCGTTACTTTAATTGTCGTAACAGGTAATAATATTATAAAAGATGAACATTTAGAATTAGCTAAAAAGAAAAAAGTAAATATTATTTATACTAAAAAAGATACTTATGAAACATTATTAAAAATTAAATTTGCTAATTATATATTTAATTATCCATATCAAAAAGGAATAGTAACAGTCAATGAAAAGTTAGATGTAAGTGATTTAAATGATATTATTAATAAAACTAAACATAGTTATTATCCAGTATTAAATAATAAAAATGAATGTTTAGGATTAATTAAATTATCAGATTTAAGAAATACTTTTCCTAAGAAAGTTATCTTAGTAGACCATAATGAAATTACCCAAAGTGTGGATGGCTTAGATGAAGCTGATATCTTAGAAATAATTGACCATCATAAATTAGGCATTTTAGGTACAACGAAACCAATAAGTTTTAGGAATATGACTGTGGGAAGTACATGTACCATTGTTTATGAATTATTTAAAGAAAATAAAGTTAAGATTCCACCAAATATTGCTGATTTATTAATGTCAGGAATTATTTCTGATACTTTAATGTTAAAAAGTGCTACATCAACTAAAGAAGATGAAATAGCTATTAATAATTTAAGTAAACTCGCTAATATTGATGCAATGGAATTTGCCATTTCAATGTTTAAAGCGGGAGATGTAGTTAAATCTAAATCAATTAAAGATATTGTTTATATGGATTATAAAGTATATGAAATTGATAAAAAGAATATTGGGATAGGTCAAGTAACTACTTTAAATTCAAAAGCTATATTAAAACAAAAACATAGTTATATTAATTTCTTAGATAAAGAAGCTAAAGCAGAAAAATTTGATGTTATGATTTTACTCGTAACTGATATTTTTAAAAATGGTTCTTATATCTTATTTAATGAAAGTGCTAAAAATATAATTGTTGATTGTTTTAATGGTAATGTTAGTGAAGGCATATTTTTAGAAAATATTATGTCTCGTAAAAAGCAAGTATTACCAGAAATAATTAAAGTATTAAAATAGTGGTATTTTTAAAAAATTGACATCATATATTTAAATGTAAAAGAAAGGAATATATTATGGAAATTTTAAAAGTATCTAGTAAATCAAATCCTAGTAAAGTAGCTGGTGCTATTGCAAATATTTATAGAGAAAAAGGTAGTGTCGAGTTACAAACTGTGGGAGCTGGTTCACTTAATCAAGCAATTAAAGCAATAGCTATATGTCGAGGTTTTGTAGCCCCAACTGGGGATAATCTTGTAGTTATTCCAGCATTTAATGATATAACTATTAATGGTGAACAAAAAACAGCAATTAAATTAATTGTTGAATCTAAATAAAAAAATTAAGACTGCTTTTAAATTGGCAGTCTTTTACTTATTTAGAATATATGTAGTAATATATGCAATAGTAATTGCTACTACTCCAACAATTAAAGCTAAAGTTATAAATCCAGCTGTACCATAATTAATAAAATTGTTTGGTAATTCTTCTTCAATATTCATAGTACCATTAGGATTTTTTAAAACTAATCTATTTTGTTTACTCTTTCCACTTTCAATATCTCTACTATGATTATTAAGCATCTCTTGAATAACTTTACTTGCAGGTAGTTCTATTAATTTTTCATCATAAGCAGTATATATTGGAATACCTAATAAATTACATCGAGCACTTTTTATTTCATCTATACCATCATTATTTGAAAGAACTTCATCAGATAATTCAATATATTTTTGAGTATAACTAGTAATTATACTTAATTCATTTTGTTGTAAATTAGGATGATGTAATAATTCTAACATATAAATTATTTGAAATGCTTCAATAGGATGTAACATAAAAATATTAGCATTAATATTTTCAAAATTAACATTATTTATATTTATTTCCCATTTTTTATCTTTTATTTCTAATCTTAAATTACCATTATTAAAAGTAAAAAATCTAGCATTAGGATATGAATTATATAATTTTAATAAATATTCTTCCTTACTCATTTTTTACATCTCCTATTATAAATAATTTTAGCAAACTAATTTAGAAATTACAATTACTTTATAAAAATTTTTTAATCACTATCATCTTAATAATTTAAGCTAAGGATTATTAACTTGGTTTTACCTTGTTCATTTTTTACTACAATTTTAATTAAATTATTTACTTCATTAATATTACTATTTAAATCTAAATATTTTACTACCTTAACTTTGTACCCTAAAATATCACTTAATAAGTGATTCATATATCTAGTATCTTTAGGGTCGACCACAACTTTTTTAAAAGTTTTTGGATTTCCTAGTATTGCCCTGTATCTTTTACTCTTATTTGTGTTGTTTTTGTTCATTTTTTCCTCTTTCTAGAAGGATAATATTTTATCTCCTTCTACTTATATATACGAAATTTTTTATTGATTTCCTTTTTTTCTTAACAAATTTTTGTAAAATTTGTTAATTTTAGTTATTTTATATACTTTGTATGCATGTATATAATTGTTTTTAAAGCAAATTTATAGTATTATTGAATGGGGATATTTATGAAGAAATTAGATAAAGATTTTATAAAATGGTTATCAAATAAAAAAGGCGAAGATGAAAAAATGCTAAATTTTCGTCTTAATGCTTATCAAAAATTTTTAGAATTAGATAATCCAACATTTGGACCTAAAATAGATATTGATTTTAATAATATAAATTATTATAAAAGTGATATGGATAATACGAAAAATACTTGGAAAGAAGTAAAAAGCGAAATAAAAAATACTTTTCAATCACTTGGAGTAATAGATGCGGAAGAAAATTATTTAGATGGTGTTTCTAATCAGTATGAAAGTGAAGTTGTATATCATAAAAATAAAACTAATAAAGATATAATTTTTATGAGTACTGATGATGCTTTAAAGAAATATCCACAATTATTTTATAAATATTTTAATAATTTAGTTAAATATGATGAAAATAAATATACAGCTTTAAATGGTGCATTATGGAGTGGTGGTTCTTTTATCTATATTCCACCTCATACTACTTTAGATAGACCATTACAAAGTTATTTTAGAATAGATAGTGAATCTTTAGGACAATTTGAAAGAACAATTATTATTGTTGATGATTATAGTAGTTTAGAATATATTGAAGGTTGTACTGCCAAAAGTTATTCTAGTACTTCACTACATGCTGGAGTCGTTGAAATATATGTAGGAAAACATGCTAAATGTCGTTATTCCACTATTCAAAATTGGTCTAATGATGTTTATAATTTAGTAACTAAAAGAGCCATTGTTGATGATAATGGCATAATGGAATGGGTCGATGGTAATATTGGTAGTAAAATAACGATGAAATATCCTAGTTGTATTTTAAAAGGTCATAATTCAAGTGGTAATAGTTTATCTATTGCTTATGCTAAAAATATTCAACAACTTGATGCTGGAGCTAAAATGATTCATCTAGGAGAAAATACAAAGAGTAATATTATTAGTAAAAGTATTGCTGAGAATGGTGGCTTATCAAATTATCGAGGGTCTGTTCGAATTACGAAAAATGCCATTAATTCTATAGCTAAAGTTAAATGCGATACTTTGATATTAGATAGTCTTTCTAGTAGTAATACATATCCTAAAAATATTATAGAAAATGATTCAAGTATAATTGAACATGAAGCAACTATTTCGAAAGTTAGTGAAGAAAAATTAAATTATTTAATGAGTAAAGGATTAAATGAAGATAAAGCTAAAGAACTTTTAGTAATGGGCTTTATTTCAGATTTTAAAAAAGAATTACCAATGGAATATGCTGTTGAATTAAATAGATTAATTAAAGATTAACATTAAAGTATTATTTATATTTTAATGTTTTTTATAATTTGCTTAATTTAAAATATAATGATAATTATTTTAGTCAAATATATTAAAAATTAATAAGAAAAAATAACAAAATATCTAATATTTCACAATTAGGTAAATATTTTCTTTTATGTTAATCTCTAACATGAAAGGAGGCATTTATGGTGAATAATGTAATATTAGTAGGACGTTTAACTGATAATCCTGAAATTGTTGAAATTGAAAGTAACAAAAAAGTTACTACTGTAATTTTAGCTGTTAATCGTAATTTTAAAAATTCTGATGGATTATATGAAACTGATTTTATTCGTTGTATTTTATGGAATAATGTAGCTGCCACGACCACTGAATATTGTCGGATTGGTGATGTAATTGGAGTTAAAGGAAGACTTCAAACAAGTAAATATGAAGATGAAAATGGTAAAACGCATTATATTACTGATGTTATTGCTGAACGTGTAACTTTTTTATCAACAAATAAAAAGAATGATGATGAAAATAAAAAAGAGGAATAATTACTATTTATAAAATAATTATATTCCTCAATCTTTTTGCTCTTAAATGTTTTTAATATATATTTTTAGATAATATAGCAAGACTTAGTTGTTGTCTTGCTTTTTTCTATTATTTTTTACCTAGTAAATGATTAACTAAAGGTTCCATAACATCTAAAATGCCAATAATAACAAAGAAGAAACCTAAAATTAATATTTGAATATCTCCAGCACAATATAAGTTAATTGTAGCAAGAATACCCGTTAATATAAAAACTATTAAACAAACTATATTAAATAACCATAATTTATTTTTACGATCATGATAATAATCTGCTTCTTTTAATTTAGTTAAACTCATTAAGATAACCCATATAAATAATAATAATGCTAAATTCCATGGTGAATCATTAATATCAACAAACAATAATGCTAATAAAATTAGGATACAAGATATACCTTTAGAAAAACTAGAATATTCTTTAAATTCTAATAAAACTAAATTCTTTATAACATTAACTAAACCATAAATAGTAATCATAACAATAAAGATTAATCTAATATTAGTTATATTAAATATTGGTAATACTAATACTATAGCTCCTAGTAAAATAATAAACCATGATGCAACAAAGTTAATAAGATTTCTTTTTTCCATTACAACACTTCCCTTTGCTTAATTATAATTTATTTATAGAAGAATTTCAATTAGTTTTAACGCCACCAAAACGACGGTCACGATTTTTATAATTATCTAAAACATTATTTAAATGTTTTTCAGAAAAATCAGGAAAATATGTATCTAAAAAATATATTTCAGCATAAGTATTTTGATATAACATAAAATTACTTAAACGATGTTCTTTACCTGTTCTAATTAATACATCTATTGGTGGTAAATCTTGATATAAATACTTATAATAACTCTCTCTTGTTAAATCTTCTTTTTTAATTAATTTATTATTTAAATCTTCATGAATTTTAAGTGTTGCATCAACTATTTCTTCTTGTCCACCATAATTTAAACATATATTTAATATACAAGCATCATTATCTTTTGTCTTATTAACAATATTATCCATTGCTTGTAAAACATCATCTCTTAAATGTTCCCTGCGTCCACTAAAAACTATTTTAACGCCTTCTTTTGCTACTCTATCTAATTTCTCATTAAAATAATAGATTAATAAATTCATTAAAAAATCTACTTCTTCTTGACTTCTTTTAAAATTATCCGTAGAAAATGCATATACAGATAATATTTTTATGCCAATTTTTTTCGCATACAAAGCAATATTTTCTAAAGCTTTGCCACCAGCTCTATGCCCTTCACTTCTTTTTTTACCTCTCTCGGTTGCCCATCTACCATTACCATCCATGATAATAGCGATATGTTTTGGTAACTCATTCATAATAAAACCTCTCTAAAACATTAAATTTATTAAAAAGATAAAATATAAACAAGTATTATAACGAACTTTAAAAGTTAATACTTCAAAAATAGAAACTAATAAATCAGACAAGCAAACAATATAACCTTCTTTACTTGTTGGTTTATAATCTTTAGCTGTAACCTTTTCTCTTTTATTTATAAAAGGAAAAGTATGCTTAACTAAAGCATAATGATACATATGGGTACGTATAATTTCTTCTTCTTCTTTGTTTATATTAAAATCTTTTTTAGCATTTTTAGCACTAGTAATTGGGTGAGTTAAATATGATATATCTTCATTAGAATTAGTTGTTCCATGAAAATAATCATGTAAAAGTCCTGATATAGCTGTATCTTTATAATTAGCTTTTAATAATTTTGCCATTAAAAAACTCATATATGATACTCTTTTACAATGTTCATATCTATTTGACCCATGATGTCCATCTTCTTTTAACTTTGAAAAGTTTTCATCATTTAATATTTCACTAGTTATTTCTTTATATTCTTTTTTTATTTTCATTACTTAAACACCTTTTTCAATGTGACTTAATAATTATAGCATACTTTTATGTATTTGACAAATTTATCATAGTATAAGATGTAGTAAACTAGATGTGGGAAAATAAATTTTTTCTAAAATAAAAGAGAAAACACTCAAAATTTTAAAAACAGTT
>CANQBF010000012.1 GCA_947588895.1 uncultured Bacilli bacterium
TTGCTAATATAAAAATGTAGGTTTTCCTACATAATTATATTAGCCAAAACCTACATTTTTATATTGACATTATCAATATTCAAGATAAGAAATATATTCTTCTAATGCTTGAATTTCTTGATATTCAGCTTTAAGTTCATCAGGTATGATAACTTCATAATTATCCATACGAGGGTTACCACCATAAAATGAGCCTCTAAAACTTTCCTCTTTTCCGCAAATTTGGCATTTAGCTAAAAATTCATAAATGCCTTCATCTCCATAAAATGAATGTTTACCTGTATCGTGTTTAAATTTATAATCAATGTAAGCGAATTTATGTCCATGTTCTTCACAATAGTTACTAGCAAGAGTTTGATATCTTTTATTTAATTTTTTTATCTTATTTTGACTAATAAGTATTTGGCTATTTATTTCTTCCTTTTTCTTATCTCTTATTTCTATCATTGTGTTAATTATCTCGTTGTATTTATTTCTTTCTTGCCTTAATACTTCTTCTTTTTCTCTTTCTAGCTTTTTTAAATATTCTTTAGTTTTTTCTTTTAACTCTGCAAATTCTTGCATTTGCGTTTCAAATTGTTTTTCAAGTCCTTTATTAAATATATTTATATTTTTTTTCATAAACTCTCCATGATTTTTATTTTAACATATAAATTATAGAATAAAAAGAACATATTTAAATTGATTAATAAAACTTGTAAAATTTCTAAATTAATGTATAATATTTCTCACATAGCAATTGTAACGAAAAATTTTAAAACAAAAGAATTTTTAGAAAAATTAATTAATAATGTTTATATTGATAATAGTCTATTAAAAATTAGTTACTATGATATTAGTAATAGAAAGGTAATTTATGGAAAATATATTTATTATTGTTCCTACTTTAGATCCGGATGAAAAAATAATGACAAAATTTATTAATGAATTACAACAAGAATTTAAGCATATTTTGGTGGTTAATGATGGAAGTAGTGTGGAGCATAAAAATTTCTTTGAAAATTTAGAAAAGCAGGGAATAGAAATATTTAATCATGATAAAAATTATGGTAAAGGAAGAGCCATAAAAAATGCTTTTAATTATATTATAAATAAATATCCAAATATTATTGGCTCTATAACTGCCGATTGTGATGGACAACATGCTGTTAGGGATATTAAATGCGTAGCAGAAGCGTTATTAGAGTATCAAGAATCTTTAATATTAGGGGTTAGAGATTTTGAAAAAGATAATGTGCCCTTTAAAAGTCGATTAGGAAATATCTTTGCTAAAAAAATGTTTAAACTAATTTTGGGAGTAGATATTAGTGATACTCAAACTGGACTGCGAGGATTTGGTAAAAATTTAATGAGTAAGTTTAGTAATATACCTGGAGAAAGATATGAATTTGAAACAAATATGTTAGTTAATTGTGATCAATATGATATTGAAATAGTTGAAATTCCAATCGAAACAATTTATATTAATAGTAATGCAAAAAGTCATTTTAAACCATTAAAAGATAGTATTGTAATATATCATTCATCAATCAAATATTTACATTCTATTTTAAACATAAAAAAAAGGAGAAAAGAAAAAATGAAACAAAGTGAAGCAAAAGAATTATTAAAAAGATTACAAAAAGATAAATATATAGATAGTAAAATGTTAAATAAAGTTTTAAATTTTAGTGATAAAGTATTAGAAAATTTAAATAATATTGATGGGAATGAATTAAGTTATTTATGCCAAGTATTAACACTTTATAATAATGAAGAAGAAAGATTAGAAATATTGCATTTAGTAAGTACTTATATTGGTTCACCTTATATTACTCATTTATTAGCAATTTTAAAAAATAAAATGTTAAGAGATAATAAATTAGCTATTAAACATGCTCAAATATTTATAGAATATAGTAATGGCAATAATGAAAATATATTATATAAATTCTTAACAGATGAATTTTTTATAAAAAATAATTTAGTTACTACGTTTATTAGTAAAATTAGTAAGTTATATAGTGATGATTACATAAATTATGAAAATATTTTAAACGTTATAAAAGAAAAACATAATGATAAATATATTGGAACATATATTGATTTACTAAATGAACCAAATAAATCAATTGCCAGTTATGCTTATGATTTTATAATGAATAATACTTTTGGCAATCCAGAAGATAATATTTTAATGTCAAAAATTATGACCATATTTAGAGATGTACTATATAGAGATGATTTTAAAAACATTGTAATTAATAATAAAGATTTATTAATTGATATTTTAAGAGAAAATGAAGACTTTTTCAGTAGTATGTTAGAAAATGAAAAAAGATTTATTTATAGGTTCTTTAAGAGAGCAAGTAATAATAATTTTACAAAGGAAGAAGTTAATAAAGGAATAGAATTAATTACTAAATATTATATTTATGAGTATTTTGAAGAAGAAAAATTAATGGATGTACTAGAGAATAGAAGATTTAAAGAAATAGATGAAATTGTTAAATTAGAAGTAATTAATAGTACAAGAGATATTCTTACTATAGCTAATTTAGATAGTAAGATATATAAAGGTGTAATTGATATTTTTAAAAATTATCCTGATTATATTAATTTAACATTAAATTATCTAAATAGAGCTGAAACGGTATTAGAATATGCAATTAAAGTTATTAAACAACATGCAAAATATAGAGAATGCAAAGATATATATAATTGTATATCTATATTTGATAATCATGAATTAAGATTATGTTTCTTAAATTTGAAGTATGCTGAACTTTATATAAATGAAAATAATCAACTAAAAAGAGATGTATATTATAAAATTATGACTGAAAATAAATATATTGAATATAAAGAAAAATTAATTAATATGATAAAACCAATTAATAATAATTATTTACTTCAAATATTTTTAAAATATATGGAAACAATAAATGATGAGAAAGAATTATTAGAATTATTTAAAGTATTAACTAGATATAATAGAAATGAAGATTTAGAAGATGAAGAAAAGAATAAAAATATTGCTACATTAACTGAATCAATTATAGAAGAATACGATGATAATGTTTTAGATGAAAATGCTAAAGATATTAGAAATTATTTATTAAATGGTTTAAATGGAATTAATGATAAACAATTTTTAAAAGAAAATTATGATTTAATATATAATTGGTTATATAAAGGAATAGTATCAAAAGAATATGATGATATTAATGAAGTTAAAAAGATAATTCAAGATAGATTTAATATTACTATTGGTACATTGGAAGAAGAAAAAGAAAGAAAAGATACAATTATTAATAATCTAATTAATTCAATAGAAAATAAAGAAGAAGTAAATATTAGAAAATTATCTAAAAAGAATAAATAATCTAGATTTTATTTAAATAATTAATTATAATTATTGTAGAGGTGAATTAATTATGATATTAAAAAAATGTAATGATTGTGGAGCATTAGTAAAAGTATTAGAAGATAGTGAATGTATTAAATGTTGTGGTAGTAAAATGGAAGTAGTTAAATCTAATTCAGTTGATGCTTCATTTGAAAAACACGTTCCAACATTTGAAGTAGTTGGTGATAAATTAGTAGTTACAGTAAATCATGTAATGGATAGTGACCATTATATTGAATGGATTTGTTTTGAGAGTGATAATAAAGAAGAAACAATTTATTTAAAACCAGGTATGGATGCTAAAGTTGAGTTTAACTATCAAAAAGGTATGCTATATGCTTATTGTAATAAACATGGTTTATGGGAAAGTGAAGTGAAATAAAACTTCATTTTTTTCTATTAAAATTTTGTGAAAGTCATTGCTAAAAATTAAATAAATATGTATAATTTTAGTAGGAGGATAGTATGTATAATTATGATTATTTTGACCCATATCAAGAAGTAACAAATAATATAGTTAATAATGGCATGAGTAATTCTGCTATATGGTTAATTGTATCTATTGTTGTAGCAATTATTGGAGGAATTGTCGCTTATTTCTTATTTATAAAACCAAAAACTAAAAATACAAATAAGTATTTAATTTGGGCTAAAGATTTTTTTGAATTTAAAACAATGGTTATTGAAGATTTATTAAAAGTTTTATATTTAGGTATGACTATTTATATTACTTTAGTATCTTTTATGCTAATTCCTGAAAGCTTTATTAAATTTTTAATAGTTATAGTGGGTGGAAATGTTTTATTAAGACTTGCTTTTGAAGGAATGTTAATGCTTGTAATGATATGGAAAAATACAAGTGAAATAAATAAAAAGTTGAAAAAGTAACCGAAAGGTTCTTTTTTAAATTGAATAATATAATAATAAATTGTATAATTTAAATGGAGGATTTGTTATGAAGAGAGAGAAAACGTCACTTATAGCTAGTTTATTATTTATAATTGTAGGTATGATTATATTTGTTAAACCGGATATAGTAGTAAAATTTACTTCTTATCTATGTGGAGGAGTATTTATATTAGTAGGTATATACAAATGTATTAATTATTATGTTAAAGATAAGAATTTAAAAGTTGTTAACTATTATGAATTAGCATTTGGAATTACCGCAATTGTATTAGGTTTATTATTTATATTACTTGCTAGTACAATCGAATTATTAATAAGAATATTTATAGGGTTATATTTAATACTTAGAGGAATTAATTATATTATGCAAACTTTTTATACAACAACTAGAGATAAGAAATTTATTGCGTTAATAGTAATGGGATTAATTTTTATAGGTATTGGTTTATATATTGTTATTGAAAGAAATTTAGTATTATCTATTGTTGGTTTATTTATGGCATTATATGGTTTAATTGATTTTATAAGTTATTTTGTATATAAAGATAAAGAGAATATAGATGAAAAAAATGATAATAATAATAAAGAAGTAAGAACTATTAAAAATAAAGAAGTAGTTGAAGAAGTAGAATTTGAACAAGTTAAAGAAAAGAAAAAGAAAGGGAAAAAGTAATATAGATTACTTTTTTAAATTAATATGTTAAAGAAAATACTAATTAAAGAAATATATTTACCAATAATATATGTAATAATAGCGTTTATAATATATTTTATATTAAGTAAAATTGTTGATAAAGCATTAGTTATTAACAAATTTAATAAAAATAAAAGTGAAATAAAATTAAAAAGAGAAAAGACGATTGTTAATTTAATTAAAAGTGTTATTAAGTATATTATTGCGGTAATTACTATCCTAGGAATACTTAATGTATATGGAGTAGAAACCAAGAGTATTATTGCTTCTTTAGGTATTGCAGGTGCAATTATTGGACTAGCTTTTCAAGATATTATTAAAAATTTATTATCAGGAATAACTATTATTTTTGATGACCATTATGTGCAAGGTGATATTGTTACTATTAATGGATTTAAAGGTGAAGTTATTGAACTGGGACTTCAAACAACTAAGTTAAAATCATATGAAGGAGAAGTTTTAATAATTAGTAATCATTTAATAACTAGTGTTATTAATCATAGTATGTGTAATACAAGTATTTTTCTTGATTTAAAGATAGCTAAAGAAATAAGTATTAATGAAATAGAAAATGTTATAAAGAATGTTAGTGCTAAATTAATTAAAAGAGATGACGTTAATAAAGAAATTGAATTATTAGGGGTAGAAATTATTAATAGTAATAATTATGTATATAAAATATTAATTGAATGTGAGGCTGAACATCAATATCAAGTTAATCGAGCATTTATGAAATATTTAAAAGAAGAATATGATAAAATGGGTATAGAAGTACCTAGTGATATGATTGAAATTAAAGGAGGAAAGAAATAATGGAAAAAGCAAAAGTATATTTTACAAAGGAATTAAGTAAAGAAGCTTTAGTGAAGATTTATAAAGCTTTAAATCATGAATTAAAAGGTAATGTAGCAGTTAAAGTTCATTCAGGAGAAAGAGGTAATCAAAATTATTTACATCCTGAGTTTATGAAAGACATAATTTCTTATGTTAATGGAACTGTTGTAGAGTGTAACACAGCTTATGATGGTGCCAGAGATACAACAGATAAACATTTGAAATTAATGGAAGAACATGAATGGAGTAAATATTATAAAGTAGATATTATGGATAGTGAAGAAGATATTACTTTAGATATACCTAATGGTAAAGTAATTAAGAAAAATTATGTAGGTAAAAATTTACTTAATTATGATTCAATGTTAGTTTTATCTCATTTTAAAGGACATCCAATGGGTGGATATGGTGGTGCATTAAAACAACTTTCTATTGGAATTGCTTCAAGTCATGGTAAAAGATATATTCATTGTGCTGGTAAAGAAGATGGCTCTTATGATGATATGTTTAAAACAAATCAAATTATGTTTTTAGAAAGTATGGCTGATGCAGCAAGTTCAGTTACGGAGCATTTTAAAAATAATATTGTATATATTAATGTAATGTGTAATATGTCAGTAGATTGTGATTGTTGTGCTGTTGCTGAAGACCCTTGTATGCAAGATATTGGTATTTTAGCTAGTTTAGATCCAGTTGCTATTGATAAAGCTTGTATTGATTTAGTTAAAAATTCAAATGACGCAGGTAAAGAGCATTTACTAGAAAGAATAAATTCAAGACATGGTGAACATACCATCGAAGCAGCAGAAGAATTAGGTATTGGAACAACAAATTATGAATTAATAAATATAGATTAGAGGTTATATGAAAAAAATCAAATATTTATTGTTACTTATCATTCCATTAATATTATTAACTGGTTGTGGTAGTGATTTAACTACTGGTGATATTGAGGGTTATCATTTTGAAGAAGTAGATGAAATAACAAATTATGTTAAGATAACTACTAATAAAAATAAAGTAATTATTATTGAATTATATCCAGATATAGCTCCAAAAACGGTAGAAAATTTTCAAAATTTAGTTAAAGATAAATTTTATGATGGTCTTATTTTTCACCGGGTAATTGAAAATTTCATGATACAAGGTGGCGATCCAAATGGAACAGGTACTGGTGGAAGTAAAAATACTATTATTGGTGAGTTTAGTAGTAATGGTATTGAAAATAATCTAAAACATGAAGAAGGAGTTATTTCAATGGCTAGACAAGATGATAATAATCCAGATACTACGGATGATTATAATACTGCTAGTAGTCAATTCTTTATTTGTGTAAATAATAATGATAACATTGGTTACCTTGATGGTAATTATGCTGCTTTTGGTAAAGTTATTGCTGGTTATGATACGGTTTTGGAAATTTCAAAAGTAGAAACTGACCGTTATGATAAACCAATGAGTAAACAAATAATGGAAACAGTTAGATTTGTAAAAGTTGATAAAAAATAATTAGAATACTTAGGATAATTTTCTAAGTATTTTTTATAAACAATTATTGACAAGCGTTTTAAATACACATATAATTATAATGTAGGGTGATAATATGGAAGTAAATAATAAATTATATAAAAATCAAGGAATACATGTTATAACTTCAATTTTCACAGTAGAACAAGGTGTTACTAAAGTATTATTAATTAAAAGAAAAAATCAACCATATTTAGGTAAATGGGTTTTAACTGGTGGAGCTTTATATAATAATGAGGATTTAGAAGATGGAGCTTTAAGAGAAATAAAAGAAAAAACAGGAATTGAAAAGATTGAATTAATTCAATCTAAAGCTTATGGTAAAATAAATCGTTCTCCAGCAATGCGCATGGTTGCTATTAGTTATATTGCTTTAATTGATAGTCAAAGAGTTAATGTTTTAAGAGATACAAGAAACACTAGTGATGCATTTTGGTGTCCGATTGATGAAGTACCTGCACTAGGTTTTGATCATAATGAAATATTAGAAGATGCCATTAAAGAATTACAAAAACAAATAGTAAAAAGTAATATTTTAAAGAGTTTATTTCCAAATGGAGTAACTATGCCTGAACTTCAAAAAACATATGAAGCAATTTTAGGTAAAAAATTTGACCGACGTAATTTTCGCAAAAAGATTTTAAATTTAAATTTACTGGATGATACTAATATGACTAATAAATTTGAAGGTAATAAACCAGCAAAAGTTTATAAATTCAAAAAGAAAATAGAAGATAAAGATATATTTTTATAATATATTTTTATTATAAATTTTATATGCGTAAAGAATACGCAAGAAAGGAAGAAAAATGATATATGCAATAAGACATGGTCAAGATGATGAAAGATTTATTGGAGGTTGGAGTAATGGAAAGTTAACTAAAAATGGATTAAATGATGTTAAATTTGCAAGCTTATGGATTAGAGATAATTTAAGTATAAATAATATATTATCAAGTGATATAAAAAGAGCTAGAGATACAGCATTTATTATTAACAAAGAATTAAAAGTACCAATTGAATTTAGTGAAATATTAAGAGAGCAAAATAAAGGATTATTAAATGGTTTACCAATAGATATAGCAAAAAAAACATATCATACATTCCTAAATAATATGAATATTGATACAGTTTATCCTAAAGGCGAATCTTTAAGAGATTTATATATAAGAATATATAATAATTTAAATAAATTAGAAAGGTTAAAAGATAATACATTACTTGTTACTCATCGAGGAGTTATAAATATGTTATATTATATATTAAATAATAAAGAATTAGATATGAATAAAGGACAATTTGAAGTAACGACAGCATCAATACATGAAATAGATTTTGAAAATAAGTTAATAAGAAAGGTAAGATAAAATGATAAAAAAAGTAGTATTAACTGGTGGACCTGGTTCAGGAAAAACAGAAGTTATTAAATATTTAGAAAAATATTATAAAGATTTAAATTATAATGTAATAATTATTGAAGAAAGTGCTACTTATTTAATTAATAAAGGAATAAAGCCATTTGGTAATAATGCTTTAAATATGAATGATTTTGAAGAATTAATATTAAGAGTACAATTTAATAATGAAGATATTGTTGATAGATGGATTAATATGTTAAAAATAGATAATACATTAGTTATTTGTGATCGAAGTGTTATTGATGTTTTATCTTTTATTGAATTAAAAGATTATCAAAATATTTTAACTAATCATTTAAATATTCAAAATAATTATTTACAATTATTAAATAGATATGACTTAGTAATTAATTTAGTAGGTAGTAAAGAATATTATACGAAAGAAAATAATCCGGCAAGGACGGAAGATGTTACTGAAGCTTTAGAAAAAGGTATAAAAAATTTACAATTATATTTAGGACATAATAATTTACATATTGTTTTACCTAAAGAAACTATTGAAGAAAAAGCTAATAATGTTATTAATATAATTAATGAAAATTTAAGAGATTATAAAGAAAAAAGACAAGAAAAATATTTAATTAATATTGATAGTTCTAATATGGAAAAAATTAAAGAGATTAGTCATAAAATACATATTAGTCAGAATTATTTAGTTAGTGAATTTAATTATGAAGAAAGAGTAAGAAAAGTAGAATACTTAAATAATGTTGTTTATTATCATAATATTTATAAATTAAATGATATTCATGCTATAAAAGTTTTAGAAGAAGAAATAGATAAAAATAAATATTTAGAGTTATTGCAAAGACAAGATATTAATTATCAAACAATAGAAAAAGATAGATATTATTTTGCTTATGAAGATGAATATTTATATTTAGATATTTTTGAAGATTTTGGTATCTTAGAAATTAATGGTTTAGATGACTATTATGTAAAAATACCAAAATGTTTAGATGTTATCAAAAAAGTTACAGATGATAAAAAATATTCTAATAAAGTTTTAGCTAGAAAAAAATAAAAAGTATTGACTTTACCCTAAGGTAATAGTTTATACTTTTTTTGTGTGTGGGTGATATTATGTTTATAAATGAGGTAGAAAATATTGTTGGACTATCTAAAAAGAGTATTCGTTATTATGAAGAGAATGGTTTATTAAATCCTAAAAGAAAAGAAAATAGTAAATATAGAATTTATAGTGAAGATGATATTAGAAAATTAAAAACAATTAAATTTTTAAGAGAGTTAGATGTATCTATAAGAGAATTAAAATTATTAAATGATAAAGAAATTACTTTAAAAGAATGTTTAGAAGATAAAATAATAAAGATAGAAAATGAAGAAAATAATTATCAAAGTATTAAAGATATGTGTAAAGAAATAATACTAAATGAAGATGATTTTGAAAATATAGATATTAATAAATATTTTCAAAAGATAAAAGTTTTAAATAAGGAAGGATTTACTATGATAAAAAAATCATCAAATAAAATTAATCAAATAGTCGGAGCAATTTTAGCAACATTACCATTTTATATTATTTTTATTATTTTTATAGTTTTAATTAATACTAGTATTTCAAGTGTTTATGCTTATTTAATTAGTTTATTTCCATTATTATTTATTATTATATTTACAGTAAATTTAATAAATAGAATTAAAGAAATTTTAGGAGGTGAAGAAGATGAAGCTAGTAAATATTGATTATATACCTAATTATGAAATAGTTGAAGTTTTAGGTCTTGTTAAAGGACAAATTGTTCAATCAAAGAATTTAGGAAGAGATTTTATGGCTGGACTTAAAACAATAGTTGGTGGTGAAATAGTAGGATATACTGATATGATTAAAAAAGCTAGACAAATAGCTACCAAAAGAATGGTTGATGAAGCTGAAAGTTTAGGAGCAGATGCAATTATTAATATTAGATATGGTTCATCATCAGTTATGAGTGGGGCGGCTGAAATAATTGCCTATGGAACTGCAGTTAAAATTAAAGAAAAATAGTATAAATAAAAAGTAGATATGATATTGTCTACTTTTTTTATTGTAATTAAATATTGTTTGAATTTGCTTGTGGAACTGGAATTAGTTTTCCATCACACTCAGTGCAATCAAAAGTAGGCAATTTATTGTTACCAGCTAATTCATATATATTTTTAAAATGTTTTACAATATTAATTGGCATTTTGGTAACTAAACCACAATGGTCACATTGATATAACATAAATTTTATATCATTATTATTATTATTTACTACACATAGTTTATCTATACTTACGCCTAAAACAACAGATATTCGCCATAAAGCTGCAATAGAAAAGGTTTGATGATATGCAGATTCAATACCGCTTATAAAAGATAGTGAATAGTCAATTTCTTCTGCTAGTTGTTCTTGAGTTAATCCCTTTAACTTTCTATATTTTTTTATATTTTGACCAATTGCTTGATAAACATTTGCTTCATCCTTTGTATTAAATTTCAAAAATATCTCTCCTTTTTAGATAAACCTATCAAAAAAACTTCATAAATAAATTATCTAACAAATTTATACCAAATTAGAACCAACTAAAAATGTAGTTTTTTGTAATAAGTTGCAAAAATAGTGTAACTTTTGTGAATTTTGTGTTATACTTAACTAAAATAGAGGTGACAATTAGTCAAATACTATTTTTAAGCGTTAATAAAAGTAGGAGGTATTTATGGGTTTTATTAAAGCGTTTTCTGGTGCGATTAGTGGCACTTTCGCTAATGAATGGCAAGATTTTTATAAGCCAAGAGCGAACATTCCTGCAACTGCAGGATTATTTCAAGCTATTCCTAGTAATCAAAATAATGGAATAGGAGAAAACTACAAAGGAAATGAAAATATTATCAGTAATGGTAGTAAAATTATTGTTCCTGAAGGTACAGCATTAATAACTGTTCAAGATGGAGCAATAACAGGATTTATTGCTGAACCAGGAGGATTTGAATTTAGATCAGACGATCCAAATAGTCAATCTTTTTTTGCTGGTGATGGTATTTTTTCATCAACTCTTAAAGCAACTTGGGAAAAGGTAAAATTTGGAGGTCAACCTGGTAGTCAACAATTAGCATTTTATGTTAATTTAAAAGAAATTCCAAATAATAAATTTGGTACTCAATCAGAAATATATTGGGATGATGCATTCTTTAGTACTCAAGTTGGGGCAATTACAAGAGGTACATATACTTTAAAAATAGTAGACCCTTTATTATTTGTTAAAAATTTTGTCCCTACAAAGTATTTACAACCAAATGCACCAATATTTGACTTTGCTGATATGGATAATGATGCTGGTGCTCAATTATTTAATGAAGTAGTTGGATGCTTATCTGCAGCATTTTCTAATTATACAAATGATCCAAGCAAAGGTAATAGAATATCAAAAATTCAAGGTGATCAATTAGGCTTTGCTCAAAGTTTATCTTCAGCAGTGGAAGAAGCTTATCAATGGAAAAGTGGAAGAGGATTAGAAATAGTTAAAACTGCTATCCTTGCTATTGAATATGATGAAGATACAAAGAAATTAATGAAAGATGTCAAAGCAGCAGATGCTTTATCAGGTGCAAGAGGAAATGCGTTTATGCAACAATCTATTGCTAGAGGAATGGAAGCTGCTGGTAATAATGGTGGCGGAGCTGGTATGGCATTTATGGGTATGGGAATGAATGCTTCAAATAATGTAATGGGAGCAATGCAACAACCAACAACTCAATCATCATATCAACCAGCATTTAATCAAGCACAACCAGCACAACCAGTAGAACAACCACAACAATCATCTCAACAAGATCCTATGGTGGTTTTAACGGAAAAGAAAAAACTATTAGATGCAGGACTAATAACTCAAGAAGATTACGATAAAATAAAAGCACAATTATTAGGATTATAAAATGCAAGATGGAAGTAATAATTTAAATATTAATCCTACACTAAATAAAGAAAATCATTCTAATAATAATGTAACTGTTGTTAAAACTGATGTTGGAGCTAAAGATGGACAAGAAAAATGTCCCAAATGTGGTGGAACAGATATAGCAACTAATACAAATAATGGAAAATTAAGATGCAATTTTTGCCGTTATGAATTTGAAGTGGGAAAAATATCAGGCATGGTAGAAGATATTACCCAATTACAAGGACAAGTAATTGGTTCTGGAGCAACAAATATTGTTGCAAATGCTAATGACTTTGTAACTTTTAAGTGTAGTAGCTGTGGTGCGGAAGTAGTAGTAGATACTGCTTCTTCTGCTCAAGCTAGATGTCACTGGTGCCGAAATACTTTATCTGTTAATCAACAAATTCCTAATGGTAGTATTCCTGATGTTGTATTACCATTTCATATTAGTAAAGAAGAAGCAAAAATAGAAATCGAAAAATTTGTTGGTAAGCGAAAATTTTTTGCTCATCCTAAATTTAAAGCGGAATTTACAGTCGAAAATATTATGGGAGTATATTTTCCTTATATGCTAGTAGATATTAATGCTCACGCTACCTTATCTGGAGAAGGAGAAATTCAAACTAGGATGTATTCTAAAGGCAGTGGCAATAATCGAACAACTTATTATGATGCGGATTTATATCATGTTGAAAGAGATTTTGATTTAACTATTAATGGTCTTTCAATAGAATCAAATGCGGATAAATTAAATAATAATTCCACTGATAAAACTAATAATATTATAAATTCTATAATGCCATTTGATGTGGAAAATAGTGTTATGTTTAATGCAAATTATTTAAAAGGATATACATCAGAGAAAAGAGATACTAATATTGAACAATTGAGACCTATTGTAGTTGAAGAAGCTAAAGATATTTCACGATATGCCGCCAATGATACATTACAAAGTTATGATCGAGGAGTAAGTTGGGCTAATGAAAATTTAACTATTAAAGGTGAACAATGGAAGTCAGCTTATTTACCGGTTTGGTTATATAGTTATCAACAAGTAAATGGAAACAAAAAATTATTACATTATGTAGCAGTTAATGCTAGAACTAAAGAAGTAATGGGAAGTGTTCCTATTCATATACCTAAATTATTAGGAATATCTTTTTTGGTAGAAATATTAGGATTTTTGGCAATGATTTTTATTGACTTTGATTATGATTTTCTTTTCTTATTAGCAGGTTTTGTTTATTTTATGATTATATTTTTTAAATATCGAAATAGTAATGCTAGACATGCATATGAAACTGAAACTAAAAAGAGTATGACAAATGTAAGAAAAGTAGATAATTTTATTAAATCAAAAAAAGGACTTACCAGTTCTACTATGGATGGAGCTAATAATAAAAGTATAACTAGCCAAGATAAAGTTCGTAATATGTTAAATTCAATAAATAATCAAAATGCTAATACTAATTCAACTAATAGTGCAAATATGATGAATAATAATATGAATAATGGAGGTCAATAATGATATGTCCAAAGTGTGGAAAAGAAAATATTGATGGTTCTACATTTTGTATAAAATGTGGTATTAATTTAAAAGAAGAACAAGCAAATAATAATAATTTTAATAATACTTCTATAAATGAACCTGGAGTTCAATCTAATGATATGAATTATCAAAATCCACAAATGCAACAAGCAATGAATAATATTCAATCAATTAATAATCAACAAGTCATGGCACAACCTAATCAACAAAATATTAATTATATAAATAACGCTGAAATTTTAAATCAAAGCAATGGGAATATACAAAATAATAGTAATTTAAATTATAATAATGTTTTAAATACTAATAACAAGCAAAAAAAGAATTCATTAATATTTATCGTGATTGGTTTATTAGTAATAGCTATAATAATGTTTGGCGGGTATAAATATTTTGGAAATAAGAATTCAAAAATAAATGTAATTTTTGATGATGATGCTCTAATTAGGGTAAAAAAAGATGATTTGTATGGATATATTGATTCTGAAGGTAATTTTGTTATAGATCCTGTTTACAAAGATGCAACAAGATTTCAAGGAGGCTTTGCTATTATAAAAACAACGGCTAAAGTAAATGGAAGAGATCAAGAAGTATATCAATTAATTGATAAAAAAGGAAATGCTAAAGCTCAAGCAAAATATTCTACTGATATTGAATATATTTCCGAATATAATATTTGGGTTATTAATGATCAATTATATAATAGTACACTCAAAAAAATATCTTCAGATAAAGTAAAAGTCAAATATGAAAAATATGGATATTTAAGTTGGGAAGATGTAGAAAAAAAATCAGCAGGAATAATGAATACTTCAGGTAAAGTAACTTATACTTATAAATACCAAAATGATGAAGATTATTTTGCACTAAAACCATCTAATATAGATTTAACATTAACTGAAAGGTATTGTGTTATAAATATTAATAATGAAAAATATGGAATTGTTAATTGCAATACAGGTAAATTAATTTATGATTATACGAAAAATTTTATTTCAAGTGAGGATTATAATATATTTGAAATTTCTAATCATAGTACTTGGGAAACTATAAATGAAATATATATTCAAAATAATAAAATAGCATATCAAACTAATGATAAAAATATAGATTTAAAATATTTATTAGGATGTATACAAATTGAAGATAAAAATAAAAATTATAGTAATAGATATTCTTATTTAGACATTAAGACAGGTAAAATTTCATCAACTCGTCCTTCATCTAGTAATCAAATATTATTAGATGAATGGGAAATATTAACTGGTATAACAAAAAAAAGTTGTAGTAATGGTTACGGACTAGTAAAAGGCGATAAAGAAATTTTGCCATGTGAATGGGATAACATTAATTATTTTGGGACTTCATTATATCAATATTTAACTTCTAAAAATAAAAATTATGTTATGGCTAATAAAGATGATAAAAGTTACATAGTTAATTTAAAGAATGGAAAAATAGTTGCAGAATTTGATACTTCATATATTTATGATAGGGAAGATAGTACGTTTATTTATTATAAAAATTCTTCTAAAAGCGAAATAGCTTTTTACAATCTTATTACTGGCAAAGAGCTAAAAGTGGAGTATACTAATGATTCGTTTGGCGTTAATTCAAATTATATAACAATTTTAGATAATAACAAAAGAAATTATTATAATATAAATTTAAAGTTGATATATTCGGAGGAGGTATAATATGGAATTTATAAGACATAAAAGATTATTGGCTTTAATAGGAATAAGTACACTTATTTTAGGTACAATTTTACCTTATATTACTTTTTCTTTTCTTGGTTATTCTCAATCAATATCTTTATGGGGATACTGGGAAGGTAAAGTAGTTGTAGTGTTAACAATTGTAAATGCATTATTTATATTTAAGGATTATATTGAAAAATATATCCCACAATTATTTACAACAAGTCTTGGAAGAAAGGTAGCAAATGTAACAAATCCAAAAATATCTTTGATACCTACAATTTTAGTAGTAGGATTTGTTATTTATTTAAATACACAATTTGAATTTAATAGTGAATATCTTAAAAATGGTTTGGGCTTTTATTTGTTGTGGTTAGGTATTATATGTTTAGTTGCACATGCAATTATATATAAAAAGCCAACTGAAACACAAGTTGGTGTTAATCAAGAATATAATAACCAAATCGTTAATTCTCAGCAAATTTATCAACAACCAGTTCAATCGCAAATGCAACAACCAATACAAAATGGTACAGTAAATAAGAAATTTTGTCCAAAATGTGGAAATCAAATGGATGAAACTGCGACTCAATGTTTCATGTGTGGAAATAAATTTTAAAATTAATAGGCATCTAATTGTGATTTAATTGCCTTTTATTAAAGAAGGGAAGAAATTATTATGTATTGTCCAAAATGTGGTACTAATTTACCAGCTGATGCAGAATTTTGTTCTAATTGTGGTACTAATTTATATAATTATAAAATTGCATCTAATTTAAGTGAAAACAAAAAAATAAATACCCATAAAATAAAAGATTTTATAATTAAATATAAAAAAATTATATGTACATTTATAGTAATTTTTATAATATTATTTATAGGTATATTTTCTTTTAATAAATTATATGATTATACAAAAATAGATTGGGATAAAAACTATGGTGATATAAATGTAACTCATACTCGTTCGACTACTTTAAAATTAAACATTTTAGCTTATGATAAAGATTCCAAACCAATTCAAGATATCAAATTTTCATCTAAAGATGGTCAAATATCATCTAATGGTTCTAAAGTTGAATGGACTTTACCAACAAAATCTGGTAATTATACGATTGTAGCTTCAGCTCCAAGTGGTAAAAAAGTAAGTAAAAATGTACGAGTAGTTGAAGTAAAAGATAGTGATGAAGAACAAGAATTATATGGTATTATATCAGATCCTGTAGATGATAAGGTTACTGATAGTGATAATGATGGTCTAATGGATGCCAATGAAATAGAATTAGGTACCAATATTTATTCAGCGGATACAGATGCTGATGGTTTATTAGATAAATTGGAAATAGAGAAAACAAAAACAGATCCACTAAAAAAAGATACTGATGGTGATGGTATTAATGACGGTGATGAATTGGATTTAGGATTAGATCCATTAAAGATTGATTCTAAAGGTGATGGTATAAAAGATAGTGATCGTTCTTTAACATATAATATAGATGAAAATAATTTAGGCATTTCCATGCAAATTAATGGTAAAGGAAATATAGCTAGTTCAACAATTGATATCATTAAGAATTCTACTTTTACTGATATGAATGGACTATTAGATACTATTTATAATTTTTATACTACTGGTACAATAGAAAGTGCTATTGTTACTATAAAATATAATATCGAAGAAATTAATAAAAAAGGTTTAGATGAAAATAATTTAACTTTATATTATTTTGATGAAGAAACTAAAAAATTAGAAGCTTTACCTACAACTGTTGATATGGAAAATAAAACAATAACAGTTACTTTAAAGCATTTTTCTAAATATGTAATTGGAGACAATAATATTGTATTAACAGATACTAATTCGCAAATAATGTTTGTTATTGATAATTCTGTTTCTATGTATACATATGATCAATTAACAGATTTAGGTTATACTGAAATTACTGGTGCTGATGGTAATGATAGTACTTTTAAAAGATTATCCCTTACTAATAAGTTAATTGATATGTTCACAGGTAATTATTATTTTGGTATTAGTGAGTTTGCTGGAAATTATGTAAATATGCAAAAGTTTACTAATTATAAAGATAAAGTTAAAAAGTCTGTTGATGCCATTAAAAATGATATAGATAGTGTTGGTAATGGTACTAAAATAATTTCAGCATTAACTAAAGGTCTTAATGAATTTGATACTGATGATTATAATCATTATTTAATTTTACTTACAGATGGTAAAGATACTTCATCTTCTATGGGATATAGTAATAGTAAAATTATATCTAAAGCTAAAGATAATAATGTTAAAATATGTGTTATTGGTT
Source organism: uncultured Bacilli bacterium (assembly GCA_947588895.1). Classification (GTDB taxonomy): domain Bacteria; phylum Bacillota_I; class Bacilli_A; order RF39; family UBA660; genus SIG200. The sequence goes on from CANQBF010000012.1 coordinate 18,265, forward strand.
TAGGAAATAATTTAGATACTGATGATTTAAAAGAAATAGCAGAAGAAACAGGATGTGGCTATTATAATGCTAGTAATTCATCAGCATTAGATGAAATTTATTCTGTAGTGGGAGCAGATATTAATTATAATTTAGTTGATACAGATGGTAATAATAAGGTAGATGGTATGATTCAAGCTGATAGTGGTTTTATTGTTACAAGAGATGGATTTTCTTTTGAAAATTTTAACAGCAATAAATCTCCAAAAGGACATTGTTATGGAATGGCAACATTTGCTATGTTATATTATAAAAAAGAATTACCACTATCTATGCAAAATAGAGTTATTAAAAGATTATTTACAACTTATTCTTCAAATGGATATGATTTAAGTGATACTTTTATTGAAGATAAGCAAAATTTATATGATTATAAAATAACAGATGAAGCATTAAAATTAGTCTTAGAAGAAAACCCTGATGATTATCGTGATAGAGTAGAAAATAAAACTTGGATGATAAAGAAAGAATATTATGAAAAATTACAAAATATTGGTGCAACATTTTCAACAAAAAAATATAGTGGAAATGATAGAGATTTTGATAAATATCAAAGTGCATTACTTACTATTGATAGTGATCCATTTAATAAAATTGTGGTAAAAGATGAAAGCCAATTATTGGATGCAGTATGGAGATTATTTATCTTACAATTTGCCGATAAGGATGTATCATTTTCGGCAGATCCCGATAAAGCATATGAAACATTAAATGACGAATTTAATAACGGGACACCAGTTGTCCTTGGAGTTGCAGGAAACCATGCAGTTAATGGTATTAGATTAATTCAAGATATTAATGATGCCAATAAATTTAAAATTGAAATTTATGATAATAATTATCCTGGAGAAACTAGATATATAAATGTAACTCGAAATAAATTTAGTAAATTTACTATTGATTATACGGCTTGGGTTAATGAATATAATTATACATTTACATACGGAGAAGATAAGAATGGTAATCCAAAAGAAGTATCATTAGAAATAGAGCAACCAATAATTGAATAATATATGGAGGTATATATGAAAGAAAGAGAAATATTTAGAATACTAACAAGTATTCCCGTAATATTAATTGTTTTATATTTTATTCCCTTTTTAGGTGTTTGTTTAATTATATTTCGTTATTTTATATATAAGAATAAATATTATAAATTACCACTTACTTTAGTAATATGTGGTATATTAATTAATATACCTAATATATTAAATAGTATTTTAAAATCTTTTAAAATAAATAGTTTAGAAAATTTAATTACCTTAGATATTTATCAAAAATTAGTTCCTTATAGTAAAAGATTAATTACTGTTGGAATAGTATTTTTAATAATATCTTATATAGTTAAAATTATTTATAATAAAGTTAGCAATAAGTTAACAAATGAATTTAAAAATTATATAAAAAAAGAAGAACAAAGAAATGCTGAAATATCCGCTAAAAATGATTTAATAATGAAAGAAAAAAGAGAGAAAGCACAAAATACACATGTGGTATATTGTCCATATTGTGGCTCTGACAATATGATTGCTGGTAGTGTAGGAATTTGTAAATATTGTCGTAGAAAAATTGAGTATAAAGGAGAAAAATAAAAATGGATAACAATAACAATAATAATAATTTTAACTATAATCAACCAATGCAACAACCAAATCAAGTTAATACAAATATGCAAATAAATCAACAACCAAATTATTCTCAACCTATGATTAATCAACAACCTATAAATAACTCACAACCAATGAATAATAATATTGAAAATAATAAAAAAAGTAATAATAAAATATTTATTATACTAATAGTATTATTAGTAATTGGCGGAGGAATATTTTATTTTATAACTAGAAATAAAAATTTAGAAAATGGAGACTATAACACTAAAACTTCCTTTTTGATGCAAATTGATAATGCTTTTGATTTAAATGGAAAACGTGTTGCTGTTGATGGAAAAGTTTTAAGAGGTTCATTAAAAGTAGGAGATATGGTTCAAACAATAGGTTTGGATAAAGAAATAAAAACAGTTACAGTTTCAGCAATTGGAATGTATGGGACTAATGGCGTAGCTAACACAGGTGATACTTCAAGAGTAACGTTGGAAGGAATTACTATAGATGAAGTAGAAGAAGGACAAGTTTTAGCAGCACCTAATACAATAACAGCTCATAAGAAATTTGAAGCAAGTCTTTATGTCTTAACTGCAGAGGAAGGTGGAAGACATTCACCATTCTATAGTAATTATAAACCCTCATTTCATTTTAGAACCGTAGATATTCGTGGTGTAATTACATTACCTAATGATATAGAAATGGTTAAGCCAGGCGATAGTTTAATAATTAATGTAGAATTAGAGAAATCTATAGCAATGGAAGTAGGTACTGAATTTACTATGGTTGAAGGTGGTAGAACAATTGGTAAATTAAAAATTATTAAATTAAAATAGTATATTTTATTAAATACTATCCATAATATTAATGGTAGAGGTATTACTCTACGAAGGAAGGGCACGATTTAAGGTGTCCTTTTCTTATAATTTATATTGACATACCATACATTCGTTTGGTATATTAGAATTGCTTGAATTTTTAAGAAAAAGTATTAAAATATAGAAGAAGTTGGTGATTAATATGGATAAAATAGTAATAAGAGGAGCAAGAGAAAATAATTTAAAAAATATTGACTTAGAGCTTCCTAAAAATAAATTAATTGTCATGACAGGTGTATCAGGTTCAGGAAAAAGTAGTTTAGCTTTTGATACCATTTATGCTGAAGGAGAAAGAAGATATGTGGAAAGCTTATCAGCATATGCTAGACAATTTATTGGTTCAGGAGATAAACCAGATGTTGATTCCATTGAAGGACTTTCACCAAGTATATCTATTGACCAAAAGACAACTAATAAAAACCCAAGATCTACTGTTGGTACTATTACCGAATTATATGATTATTTAAGATTATTATTTGCAAGAATTGGTGTTCCATATTGTCCTGTTCATAAAATTCCAATTAAAAGTCAAAGTATTGAAGAAATGACAAATAAAATACTTGCTATGGAAGAGGGAACTAAAATTGAAATATATGCACCAGAAGTAAGAGGAGAAAAAGGAACACACAAAGATTTAATTTTAGACTTACAAAGTAAAGGATATACTAGAATTAAAGTTAATGGCGTTTTATATAATACTAGTGATGAAATTAATTTAGAAAAAAATATTAAAGATGATATTTATGTATTAATTGATAAATTACCTGTAAGTGTTGATGAGAGAAGTAGAATATTTGAAGCTTTAGAAGTTAGTTGTAAATTAGCTAATGGCTTAGTAATTATTCGAGTTAATGATGAAGAAGATATTTTAATGAGTGAAAATTATGCTTGTCCTTATTGTAATTTTTCAATTAGTGATTTAGAACCAAGAATGTTTTCTTTTAATTCACCATATGGTGCTTGTGAAGATTGTAAGGGACTTGGTACAAAACTTAAAATAAGTGAAGAATTATTAATACCAGATAAATCAAAAAGTATTAATAAGGGTGCTATTATTGCTATTAATTTAGATAATAATATGTATATGAGTAGTTTAAATACAGTAGCAGAACATTATAATATTGATTTAGATGTACCTGTTAAAGATATGAAAAGAAAAGATTTAGATATTATATTATATGGTACTAATGATGTTATGGATTTTCACTATGTTGCTAAAAATGGTAGTACAAGAGACACTAAATCTAAGTATGAAGGTATAATTAATAATTTAGAAAGAAGATATTTAGAAACTAATAGTTCATGGATAAGAGAATGGATTGAAGGATTCATGGTTGAATCAACTTGTAATACTTGTCATGGTACAAGATTAAAAGATGAAATCTTAGCTGTTAAAATAAATAAAAAGAATATCTTTGAAATGACCGAAATGGCTATTGATGAATTAAGAGATTTTTTAAGTAATTTAAAACTATCTCATGAAGAAGAAGAGATTAGTAGTTTATTATTAAAAGAAATAATAGTTAGATTAGATTTTTTATTAAATGTTGGTTTAAGTTATTTAACATTATCAAGAAATGCAGCAACATTATCGGGTGGAGAAGCTCAAAGAATAAGACTTGCAACGCAAATTGGTAGTAAATTATCAGGAGTTTTATATGTTTTAGATGAGCCTTCCATTGGACTTCATCAAAGAGATAATGAAAAGTTAATTAATTCATTAAAAGAAATGCGTGATTTAGGTAATACCTTAATAGTAGTAGAACATGATACTGATACAATGCTTGCAGCGGATTATTTAGTTGATATTGGACCTGGAGCAGGAGATAAAGGTGGTTATGTAGTTGCCGCAGGTACACCAGAAGAAGTTATGGCAAATGATAATAGTATTACAGGAAGATATTTATCAGGTAAAGAAAAAATTGAAATTCCTAAAAAACATCGTAAAGGTAATGGCTTAAGTTTAAAAATCAATGGAGCTTGTGAAAATAACTTAGATAATATTGATGTAACAATTCCTTTAAATAAATTTGTTTGTGTAACTGGTGTATCAGGTTCAGGAAAAAGTACTTTGGTAAATGAAATATTATATAAAACATTACATAAAGAAATATATAAATCAAAAGATATACCTGGTAAATGTAAAAAAATATTAGGTATGGAAAATATTGATAAAGTAGTTAATATTAGTCAAGATGCCATAGGAAGAACACCAAGAAGTAATCCAGCAACTTATGTTGGAGTATTTGATGATATTAGAGATGTATTTGCTAATATGAAAGAATCTAAAATACGTGGTTATGATAAGAGTAGATTTTCATTTAATGTTAAAGGTGGAAGATGTGAAGCTTGTTGGGGTGATGGTGTTAAAAAAATTGAAATGCACTTTTTACCTGATGTATATGTACCTTGTGATGTTTGTAATGGTACACGTTATAATAAAGAAACTTTAGATGTTAAATTTAAAGGCAAAAGTATTGCTGATGTTTTAAATATGCGTGTAAGTGAAGCATTACCATTTTTTGAAAATATTCCGAAAGTTAGAGATAAATTACAAGTTATGCATGATGTAGGACTTGATTATATTACTTTAGGTCAAGGAGCGCCAACTTTATCAGGTGGTGAAGCTGGAAGGGTAAAACTTGCTAAAGAATTACAAAAAAAAGCAACTGGTAAATCTGTATTTATCTTAGATGAACCAACAACAGGTCTTCATTCAGCCGACATAAAAAAATTATTAGAAGTTTTAAATAGAATTGTTGATAATGGAGATACAGTAATTGTTATTGAGCATAATTTAGATGTTATAAAACAAGCTGATTATATTATAGATTTAGGTCCTGAAGGTGGTAAATTTGGTGGTAAGGTTATTGCGACTGGTACACCTGAAGAAGTGAGTAAAATATCGGAATCTTATACTGGAATATTCTTAAAGAAAATATTAGAAAATAATAAATAAAGTGCAAAATTAGCACTTTATTTTTTGTGAAATTTAAAAAGTGAGTGCAAAAAGGTGTAAGTTTGTTCAAAAAGTGAGTGCAAAAAGGTGTAAACTTGTTCAAAAAGTGGGTGCAAAAAGGTGTAAATAATGTTATTTATTTAATTAATTAAGGAAGAAAAGATATGAAAAGAAAGATTTATGATAAATTAATTGAATGGAAAAATAATAAAAAATTTAAGCCTTTAATTGTTTTAGGGGTAAGACAATGCGGTAAAACATATATAATTGATGAATTTTGTAAAAATGAATTTAAAAATTATAAAAAAATTAACTTGTTTTATGATATAGATGTAGTTAATTTATATAAATCTAGTGATTCATCTGAAAAAAAATATAATGATTTAAAAATATTATTGAATTTCGATTTTGATAAAGAAGATAGCATTTTATTTATTGATGAAATTCAAGAGTGTGAAGAATTAATTTCAGAATTAAAATTTTTTAACGAAAAACATAATAATGTTAGAATTATTTGTGCTGGTTCATTACTAGGGGTAAAATTAGCTAGATTAAATAAACCATTTCCAGTTGGTAAAGTATCTAGATTATATATGTACCCTATGGATTTTGAAGAATTTTTAATTGCTTTTAATCAACAATTACTTTTAGATGAAATTAAAAATTGCTTTAAAAATAATAAAGCAATGGGTATATTACATAATACTGCAATAAATTATTATAAAAAATATTTATTATCAGGAGGAATGCCAGAGAGTGTAAATATATTATTAAATTGTGAAAATGAATATTATAATTATGATTTATCCAAATTAAATGATATTATAGAAGATTATAAAAATGATATGAATAATCATGTTATAAATTCAAATGAAACTTTAAAAATTAGAAATATATATGATTCTCTTTCTTCTCAATTACAAAATGCATCTAAGAAATTTCAATATTCTATTATTGATTCTAATGCTAAATCTAGAGAATATTTATTACCATTAAATTGGTTAGAGGAAAGTAATATGATTCAAATTTGTAAGTGTGTTAAATTACCAGAAAAGCCGTTATTAGGATTTGTAGATAATGAAGTGTTTAAAGTATATTATTCTGATGTTGGTTTGTTTAATAGAATTTTAAATAATGATATTAAAACAATTATGCTTGAAGATATGAAAATATACAAAGGTATCATTACAGAAAATTATGTGGCAAATCAATTAAAAGCTAGTGATATTGATTTGTTGTATTGGAGAGGTAAGAGAAAATCTAAAGTTGATTTTTTGATAACTACAATAAATGATGGAATAATACCAATTGAAGTAAAAGCGGAAGAAAATACACAATCTAAAAGTTTAAAAGTTTACTATGATTTATATCATCCAAAATATATGATTAGGATTAGTTTAAAAGATTTTGGATATAATCCAAAAACACAAATTAAATCAGTTCCTTTATATGCAACATTTTTAATAAGAACATTAGTAAATAAATAGTTATAAGATACATAATAACATATAATTTTAAATTATTTAAGTAATCATAAGATAATCATTTAATAATTTGATAGAAAATAAATTTTTTAGAAGTCAAATCAATTTGCAAATCTATAATTTTCAACAAAAAATTCTTGACCCGAAGTTTCAGCAACAGGTTCAGGCCACGTGCTTTAGCACGTAAATCCTTCCAGG
>CANQBF010000013.1 GCA_947588895.1 uncultured Bacilli bacterium
TTATGTATTTGCATCAAGTTTTCCAGGAGCTGGTTATGTAATAAACAATGAAAAAACTGAATGTGTAGACCAAGCAGGAAATAAAGTAGATGGAGTAAATTTTTCAAGTGATGGAACAAGTGTAACAGTAACAAGTAAATATACAGCATATTGTACATTATATTTTAGTAAATGCAAAGGACCAGTTGGAACGGTATTAGATGGAAAAAGCCAAAACCAAATAACAAGTTGTCCAGTTGGAGGAATGTATCGTTATCAAGGAACGGATAATGTAAATAATTGGATATGCTTTGGAACAAGTGATAAAACAACATGTACAAAAGATGATGATGCAATAGATAAATATATGTATCGAATAATTGGAATAACCGATGATGGACAACTAGCATTAATAAAAGAAACATTCATAAAAGAAGGGAGTACAATAGAATTTGAATGGGATGATAAATATTTCATCAATTATTACACCAGAGTTTGTGGAGCTGATGGTTCAGGCTGTACATGGGAAAAATCAAACTTATATAATAGACTAAATGGATTATGTACATCAACAAATGAAAATTGTAGCGGCACGGGTGCAGGTACTTCAGGTCAAACAAATATATTTATAGGAAATAGTTACTATGAATATTTAAGTAATAGTACATGGTTAAATAAAATAAGTGACCATGAATGGAAATACGGAGACTCTACACAATTAGATACTTACAATGGAGATAATGCATACGCAATAGAAAATGCTTTTACAAATAGTATAGAAGCAAAAATAGGATTACAATACGTTCATGATTATTATTATGCTTATCCAGGAGGAGCACCAGAAAATGAAGATTTAGCCAAAACTGCATGGATACACTTCATAAAAGATGGCTATATTAACGAGTTTTCATATGAATGGTTTTTAAGCAGATATGGCGTTGCATATGGAAATAATATCAGTGCGTGGTATTCGAATTCTAACGATGTGAACTACAGCGACACATTGGGCGAAGGCTTTGCCGTCCGCCCAGTTTTCTATCTAAAATCTGATATCCAAATATCAAATACTGCAGGTAGTAAGGATGACCCATTTATCATAACTAATTAAATAACTATGAATAAAATTATTATTATTTAAACACTATATACTTGGTGATAAGGATGAAGAAAATAATAATAATTTTATTTTTTATTACTTTAATATTAGTAGGTATTAATGAAAAAGAAGATATTTTAATTCCTAGTAATGCAATAAGATTTCGAATAATAGCTAATAGTAATTCTAAAGAAGACCAAGAATTAAAGAAAACAATTAAAAATGATGTAGAAAAAGAATTATTTAAATTACTACAAGATGTAGATGATATAAATACTGCTCGTGATATTATAAATAATAATATTAATAATATTGATAATATAGTAAAAAAATATAATGTTTCTTATGATATCAATTATGGGAATAATTACTTTCCAATAAAAGAATATAAAGGTATCAAATATGCTGCTGGTAATTATGAAAGTTTAGTAATTAAATTAGGTAAAGGTGTGGGAGATAATTGGTGGTGTGTATTATTTCCTCCGTTATGTATGTTAGATGAATCTGAAAATATTGATAATAGACAATATCAATTATATACTAAAGAAATAATTAATAAATTTATTAATAAATAATATATTTTATTAAGGTGATAAATGTGTCTATAATAATTAGTTTATTTATAATAGGTATTTCATTATCAATGGATACTTTTTCATTATCACTAAGTATAGGTACATTTAATATAAATAAAAAGAAAATGATAATTCTAAGTAGTATTGTAGGAATTATGCATTTTTTTATGCCCTTAATTGGTAATTTATTTGGTAGTAAAATAATAAATTATTTAAATATTAATGCTAATATTTTATTAGGATTAATTTTAATATTTATTGCTATTGAAATGATAATTAATATTATAAAAAAAGAAGAAAAAAGTTTTGATTTAAATATATTAAGTATGTTTTTAATAAGTATTTCAGTTAGTTTAGATAGTTTATCAACAGGTTTTGGTTTAAAAGCTATCACTGATGATATTATTTTAGCTGGTTTTATTTTTACAATTTGTTCATCATTATTTACTTTTATGGGTTTATTAATTGGTAAATATTCTAATGAAAAATTAGGTATATATGGTAATATCATGGGTGTTATTTTATTAATTATTTTAGGTATTATGCATTTATTTAAATAATTTTGTATAAAATTTAATATTTATTAACAATATGTATATAGTGATAAATATGATAGAAAAAATAAAAATGTTTGGAAAGAGTTTAAAAGAAAGTATTATTATTTATTTTAAAGAAGTTAAGAGTAAATTAGTTTATTTTAAAAATAATTACAAAGATATTTTTAAGAGTGTTAAAGAAAATTTTTCAAAAAGAGAATATCAAAAGAAATATGTAACTATTTTAGTTTTACTAGTCTGCATTAATTTATTAGTTATTAATTTACTTATGACATTTGCTTATTATAGTGATGATGATAGTATTCCAATAATTCAAGCTGCAGTAGGTGATTTTTCAACTGGCGATTATACATTATTAGTATATATTGAAGAAGCTAATAATAGTGGTAAAGGTACAGGTGAATATCGATTAACATATGGTATTCCTAGTGAAGGATATACATATAAAAGATATGAGTGTAAAAATGCTTCAACACTAACTTATGATAATGTCAATAAAACAACTAGTGCTACTATTACTAAACCAGAAGTATGTTCTATATATTTTGACTTAAATGGTACATTAGACTTATCTGTTAAAGTGATGTTAGAAGAAACAAAGGGTTCAAATAAATATGTTGTAACCAATGATATTCCGACAACTGGTTATACTTATAGTCACTATGAATGTGCTAATGGAGGAACTGTAACCTATAATAGTAGTACCCATAAATTTACATTATCAAGTGATAAAAAAGAATATTGTACTGCTTATTTTAAAAAGGATAATTAAGATAATTATGAATATAGCTAAGAAAAAAGTAGTGATATTTGTAATAATATTAAGTATATATAGCATAATAGCATATTTATTAATATCTAGATATGTAAATAATACAGTCATAAAACCAACAAATTATACATTAAATATTAAGCTTAATAAGGATAAAAATAGTGTAATAATATTGACAAATGTCTTTAAAAAAAGTATGATAATTCTAGGAAGTGGTTATTAGGTTAACCTTAATAAAAATAAACAGCACTAGTTATTATATATAGCACAAAAACCTAGTTTTTACATAAATAATAATAAAGGTACTTTCATATGAATTTATCTTGTGTATGTTTTAAAGAAGGATGAGTATGGAAAGAATTGTTATTGAGGGTGGATTCCCACTTAAAGGCACGATTACTATTGGGGGAGCTAAGAATAGTGCAGTAGCGTTAATTCCTGCAGCATTACTTGCTAATGATATTTGCACAATTAAAAATGTTCCAAATATTACAGATCGTGACGCATTATTCGATATTGTTAAATGGCTTAATTGTGATATTAATCAAGAAGGAAATATTATAAAAATTGATTCTAGAAAACTTAACAATATATTAATTAGTGAAGAATTAAGTGTTAGACTAAGAGCATCATATTATTTTATGGGTGTTTTACTTGGAAAATATAAACATGTTGAAATGTATTTTCCAGGTGGTTGCAATATTGGCTCAAGACCTATTGATATTCATTTAGCAGGTTTTAAAGCTTTAGGAGCTAAAGTTACTAAAAGAGGCCATAAATATATATTAGATGCTGATGAATTAAAAGGTAATACTATTAATTTAAAATTTGCCAGTGTTGGAGCAACAATTAATATTATGTTTGCAGCAGTATATGCTAAAGGAACAACTATTATCAAGAACGCTGCCAAAGAAGTAGAAATAATTAATATTATGGATTTCTTAAATAAAATGGGAGCTAAAATTAAAGGAGCTGGAACCGATACTATTACTATTGAAGGTGTAGAAAGTCTTCATGGAGCTGAAATAGAAGTAATACCTGATAGAATTGAAGCTGGAACTTATATTTTAATGGGTGCACTACTTGGTGATAACTTAAAAGTTGATGGTATAATTCCTGAACATAATAAAGCTTTATTAGAAAAATTAACTGAAATGGGAGTTTCTTATGAAGTTTCTAAAAACAGTATAGTTGTTAATAAATGTGATAATTTTAAACCAGTTAATGTTACAACTGAGGTATATCCTGGATTTCCAACTGATTTAAATCAACCAATGAGTGTATTAATGACACAAGCAAATGGTACATGTGTTATGGAAGAAACAATATGGGAAAAAAGAATTGGTCATTATCCTTATTTACAAAAACTAGGAGCAAACATTACATTAGATGGTAATAAAGCAACCATAATAGGTAAAACTAAATTAAAAGGTTGTGAAACAAATGCAACGGATTTAAGAGCTGGAGCAGCATTAATTTTAGCTGGATTAATTGCTGAAGGAACAACTACTATTTATGATATTGATTATATTTTAAGAGGATATGAAAATATAATTAATAAATTAACTAATGTTGGTGCTAAAATAAGTATTGAAAAAATATAATGTAGAGAAATCTACATTTTATTTTGGTGATAATTTTGAAGAAAAAAATAATTATAATTATTATTATTAGTGTATTAATAACTTATATGATTTATATGTTTAATCGAAATGAAAAAATAAGTATTATGGCGATTGGTGATGGTATTTCTAGTGGTGAAACTTCTTATAATATTGATGGTATTAGTTATAATGATTATTTAAAAGAATATTTCGAAAATAAAAGATTATTAAAAAATTATAATAATAGTTTTACTATGAAAAATTATAATATAACTAATTTATTATATGATATAAAAAATAATGTAAAGAAAAATAATAAATTAAATATTAAACAATTAATTCATAATGCTGATATTGTAACAATAGCTATTGGTGAAGAAGAATTAATTAAAGCTGTAATGACTAAAGATTTAAAAGAAGAATATTTAAAAGAATTTATTTATAAATATGATAAATTAATATTATCTTTAAAGGAAATAACAGAAGCTAAAATATTTATTGTTGGTTTTTATGAAAATGAATATCTTTCTAAAAGAAATGTTATAATACTAAATGCTAATTTAAGAAATATTGCTTTAAAATATGATTTAGTATTTATAGATATTAGTGATTTACTTATAAATAAAGGTTATTTTTTAAATAAGAAAGATTATTATTTTAATTATAAAGCTCATGAAGAAATTGCTAAAATGATAATTAATTCTCTTTAATTAAAGCAGTTTTTACTTGCAGTATTTTAAAGATATGATATAATACTAAAGAACGGAAGTTACTATACTATAAAAGTTTAGTATGGCGAAAGGAGATAAATATGAGAGCAAATATTCATCCAGAAGTAAAAGATGCTGTTGTTAAATGTGCTTGTGGAGCAACTTTTAAAACTAAGTCTGTTAAAGATGAAATTCATGTTGAAGTTTGTAGTGAATGTCATCCATTCTATACAGGTGCACAAGGAAAAGCAAAGAAAACTGGTAATATTGAAAAATTCAATAAAAAATATGGTTTTGATAAATAAGCAAGGAAAACTTGCTTTTTTTAATTACTTTAAGTTATTAAGAATAATATTGTAATAAGAATAAAATGTGATAAAATATAGACAAGAAGGAGAGATTTATAATGAAAAAGAATTTAATTACAATAATTTGTACAATATTATTTACTTTAGTATTTTACTACTTTATATTACCACCAATTAATTTAAGTAGTCCATTATTTTGGTTTTTTATCTTTGTAGTATGTTTAGTTTATAATTTTATTTCACTTTTAGTAAAAAATGCTATTGAGAAAAATAGAATATTAAAGTACAATAAAATTCACTATATGTTACCAATATGTTTAGGCTGTATTCTTTTAATAATCATCTTAGTAAATTTAGTATGTTCGCCATTATTTAATGCAAAAAGTTATAGTCAAAGAATAAAAGTATCAGAAAATCATGAATTTACTAAAGATGTTGCTCCAGTTGATTTTACAAAGACACCACTTATTGATAAAGATAGTAGTGAAAAACTTGGTGATAGAAAGATGGGTGAATTTACAACATGGGTTAGTCAATTTTATGTTAGTGATTTATACACTCAAATAAATTATAATAATGAAATAATTCGTGTTACCCCATTAGAATATGCTGATATTATTAAATATTTTGCTAACCATGATGAAGGAATTAAGGGATATATTAAAGTTAATTCTGTTGATGGTACAGCTAGTTTAGTTACACTTGATAAAGGCATGAAATATTTACCTAGTGCTTACTTTTTTGAAAATTTAGAGCGTAAATTAAGATTAAGTTATCCAACAACAATTTTTGATGAAGAAACATTTGAAATTGATAATGAAGGAAATCCTTATTGGATTATTCCAACAGTTAAATACACTGGTGTAGGATTAAAGAAAGAAATAACTGGAGCAGTAATTTTAGACCCAATTACTGGTAAAAGTAAAAAATATAATAAAGAAGATGTACCTACTTGGGTTGACCATTTATATAGTGCCGATTTAATTATTGAACAAATTGATAATTGGGGTGAATATCGTAATGGTTTCTTTAACTCAATGTTTGGTCAAAAAGATGTTATTAATACAACTGAAGGTTATAATTATTTAGTTATGGATGATGATGTATATTTATATACTGGTATAACATCTGTTTCAAGTGATGAATCTAATTTAGGATTTGTGTTAGTTAATCTAAGAACTAAAGAAACAAATTATTATTTGTGTCCAGGTGCTGAGGAATTTAGTGCAATGGCTTCAGCTGAGGGATTAGTTCAAGAAAAAGAATATGAAGCATCATTCCCATTATTAATTAATTTAAATAATAAACCAACATACTTATTAAGCTTAAAAGATAATGCTGGATTAGTAAAAATGTATGCTTTCATTGATGTAGCAGATTATCAAAAAGTTGTTGTAAGTGATGCATCATTAGGTATTGAAGCTGCTAAAGAAAAATATTTAAGTGAAAATAATTCAGTTGATGAAAGTAATTTAAAAACTAAAGAAATAACAATTAAAAAAATTACTAGTGCTGTTATTGATAGTAATACTATGTATTATATAACTGATACTGATAATAATTTATATTATGTAGATATAAAAGTTAATCGTTATTTATTACCATTCTTAGAAAAAGATGATAAGATAAATATAAGTTATAGTGAAGGAGATATTTCTCAAATAAGAAGTTTAACAAAATAATACAAGAAAGGTTTTAATAGAATGTTAGAAAATATAAAGAATGACATATTAGTTATTGGGAGGTCACTTTGACATTCCAAAATTAGAAAGTAGAATTAAAGAATTAGAAGAAAAAATTAATAATGAAAATTTTTGGAATGATTATGAAGAAGCAAATAAAGTAAATAGTGAATATAGTAATTTAAAAAAGAAAGTTAATAAGTATAATAAATTATTAGATGCTATAAATACTTTAGAATTATTAAAAGATGAATTAAATGAAGATGAATTTAATAATGAATTAGAAAGTATTAAAAACGAAGTAAATTTATTAGAAAAAGAAACCCATTTGAATGGCGAATATGATAATTTAAATTGCTATTTAGAAATACATCCGGGAGCTGGTGGAACTGAATCTTGTGATTGGGCATCAATGCTTTTAAGAATGTATGAAAGATTTTGTGAAAAATATAATTATACTTATGAAGTAATTTATGAAGGTGCTGGAGAAGAAGCTGGTATTAAATCAGCAACTATTTTAATAAAAGGTAAAAATGCTTATGGGTATTTAAAAAGAGAAACTGGTGTTCATCGTTTAGTAAGAATTAGTCCATTTGATGCTGGTAAAAGAAGACATACATCTTTTGCATCCGTTACAGTTACCCCTGAATTTAATGATACTCCAAATATTGAAATCAAAGAAGAAGATTTAAAAATAGATGTTTATCATTCAAGTGGAGCGGGTGGTCAATCAGTAAATACTTCTAATTCAGCAGTACGTATTACGCATTTACCTAGTAAAATAGTGGTATCATGCCAAGTAGAAAGAAGTCAACTTAAGAATAAAGAAATGGCTTTAAAAATGCTAAAAAATAAATTATATGAAATATATTTAAAAGAACAAGATGAAAAAATGAATGTATTAAAAGAAAATCAAAAGAATATTGATTTTGGTAGTCAAATAAGAAGTTATATATTAGAACCTTATAAACTAGTTAAAGATAATCGTAGTAATTTTGAAGATAATGACCCAGAAAAAATATTAGATGGTGATATTTATAATATGTTAGATTATAATTTAAAAAATATAAAATGGAGTTAATTAAAACTTCATTTTTATAATGAAGAAGGAGAATGATAATGTTAAGTATTACAGAACAATTAAAAAATGAGTTAAACTCTACTAGTTTTGAGTTAGAATATGATGATGAAGAAAATGGAATAATTGCTCTAACAACAAAGAATGTTCAAAAAGTAGAAACAATGTTAAGATATAATCCTGATTATCCTCAATTTATTGATTTAGGGAATTTAAAATATAAAAATGAATTTGAAAATTATTTACAACAAAAATATGATAAAGAACAAAACTTTGTTAAAAAATATTTAATAAATAAAGGAAAATATGAAGATACCAAAAATATCAAGTATGAATATTCATCAGTTTATTATATAAAAGCTTTAGAAAACCATAAAGAAATGTATTCATATTTAATATTAATAATCTTAAGAAAAATAAATAGTGAAAATAGTACACGTGTTTCATTAGAAGATATAGGTCAAATAGCATATAAAATTGTGAATAAATATAGTGATTATAATAAATTAGTTGATGCTTTAAAAGAACCAAGTAAAAGCCCTAAAAATTGTAACTATGAGTTAATTAGAATTTTCTGTGAAGGATTACAAAAAAGATATTTATCTTTAGCTACCAAATTTTGTCACTATGTAAGTTTTGATCTTTTCTATGGTACTGATGATGCTGATTTATATTCTATTTATGATGAAGTAGTTAATAACAGTTTAAAAAAATATACTGATAAATATAATATTGAATTTGATAAAAAAGAATTAGCAAATTTAGAAAATTGGGATGAAATTCGTAATTATTATTGTAATTATCAAGAAGTAATTAAAAGAATTATAGAAAGTTATGGAAAATCTACAGAAATAATCAGTAGGAATGGTTTTGACCATTTAATTTGGTATAGTAATAAAAAAATATAAAATGGAGTTAATTCTTCATTTTTTTAAATGATTATGTTATTATATAGCATTGTGAGGAAGAATTATAATGAATGATGTTTTAAATTTAGTTGGAATTGCATATATATGCAATGAATATTGAATTTACTTATGATGATGGATTTACAAATTATATTGCTAGAAAAGCTTATGAGCTTAATAGTGGAGCAAGAGGTTTAAAAACTGTATTTGATAATGAAATTGGTGGCGCATTATTTAGAATCTTTGCTGGTGATTATAGTGGTACTCATTTAACTGATCCTCTTAATAATGGGGTAGCATATAAATTAAAAAAGAAGTAAATAACTTTTATGTGATATTTATGTGATATTTTCTTGCTAAATAAATATTTAATATATATAATATGTTATGTGATATTATGAAAGAAGTTTTAAATTTTCTCAATAATTTATTAAAAGAAAATGACACAATAGTTATTGCTACATCAGGTGGTCCAGATTCAATGTGTCTTTTATCTATCTTAAATAGTTTAAAAGATAAGTATAAATTAAAATTAATTTGTGCTCATGTTAATCATGGTTTAAGAAGTGAAAGTGAAAAAGAAAAAAATTTTGTTGAAAACTACTGTGTTATCAACAATATAATTTTTGAATACATGAAAATTGATAAATATACTAATAATAAATTTAGTGAAAGTGAAGGCAGGAAAAAAAGATATAATTTCTTTAATGAATTAATGACTAAATATCAGGCAAAATATTTAATGACTGCTCATCATGGGGATGATTTAATTGAAACAATAATGATGCGTATTGTAAGAGGTAGTAATTTAAAAGGATATGCAGGAATATTACAAATTAATAATAATATAGTAAGACCATTACTATACGTAAGTAAAAAAGATATTTTAGATTATCTAAGGGAGCATAATATAGAATATGTTGTTGATAAATCTAATGATGATGAAAAATATACAAGAAATAGATATCGAAAACAGTTGTTACCATTTTTAAAAAAAGAAGATATTAATGTACATTTAAAATTTTTAAAGTATAGTCAAGAATTACAAGAATATAATGACTATATAAATAAAATAGTATTAGATAAATTAAATAGAATATATAAAAATAATAAAATAAATATTAAAGAATTATTAAAAGAAGATAAGTTTATAGTTAAAAAAATAATAGAATATGTTATAATAGAAATTCAGAGGGAAGATATTTTCAATATTAGTGATAGTCAACTAGATGAGATATTAAAATTACTTAAAAATAAAAGTAATAAACAAATTGATTTAGCTAATAATTATATAGCAAGAATTAGTTATGATAATCTAATTATTGAAAAGAAAAAAGAATTAAATAATTATTATTATGAATTTAAAGATAAAGTAATAATTGATAATAATAAGATAGAAAGAATAGAAAAGAGTGATAAAAAAAGTAATTTTATTTTAAGAATTAATAGTAGTGATGTTAAATTACCACTTATAGTTAGAACTATTAAAGAAGGAGATAAAATTAAGATAAAGAATTTAAATGGAAGCAAAAAAGTAAGTGATATTTTTATAGATAATAAAATTGATATAAATAAAAGAATGGTTTATCCAATAGTAACTGATAGTAATAATGAGATAATTTGGATACCAGGATTAAAAAAATCAATTTTTGATAAAGAAATTAATGAAAAGTATGATATAATAATTAAGTACACGGAGGGAAAAGATGAATAATACACAAAGTAATAATAGTAATAATAAAATGAAAAACTCATTTCCTTATTTAATTTTAGTAGCAGTTATAATATTTATTATTGTTATCCTAGAATTTCAAGGAGGAAGTGTTAAAAAATTAACAACAGGTGAATTGTTAAAAGAATTAAAAGAAAATAATGTAACTGAGATTTTAATAACTCCTAATAATAATGAATCAGTTTATTATGTTGAAGGAAAATTAAAAGGTTACAAAGAAACTGAAAGTTTTAAAAGTAAAATAATAGCTGAAGAAATTGTAGCTATAACTGAATATGTTGAAGAAAACAATATTAAAGAGTATGATACTAAAAGTGATCCAGGTAGTAGTACTATTCTTTATGTAGTAGTAAATATTTTACCATTTATATTAATTGTTGTTTTTGGCTATGTATTAGTTAAGAAATTAGCAATGTCTAATAAAAATTCAGTTGATTTTGGAAGAAGTAGAGCTAGACTTTCTAATGATAGTGATAAGAAAACATTTAATGACGTTGCTGGTTTAACTGAAGAAAAACAAGAAGTAGAAGAATTAATTGACTTCTTAAAAAATCCAAAGAAATTCCAAAAATTAGGAGCTAGAATACCTAAAGGTGTTTTATTAGTAGGTCCTCCAGGAACAGGTAAAACTTTACTTGCTAAAGCAGTTGCAGGTGAAGCAAATGTACCATTCTTCTATATAAGTGGTTCTGATTTTGTTGAATTATTTGTTGGTGTAGGTGCATCACGTGTTCGTGATATGTTTAAAGAAGCTAAAAGAAGTGCACCATGCTTAATATTTATTGATGAAATAGATGCAGTAGGAAGACAAAGAGGTACTGGTCTTGGTGGTGGCCATGATGAAAGAGAACAAACTCTTAACCAATTACTTACTGAAATGGATGGATTTGGTGAAAACGAAGGCATTATTATAATTGCTGCAACTAATAGACCTGATGTATTAGACCCTGCTTTACTTAGACCAGGAAGATTCGATAGACAAGTTACTATTAATTTACCAGATGCTAAAGCTCGTGAACAAATATTAAAAGTTCATGCAAAAAATAAAATTTTAGATAAGACAGTTAATTTAAGTAATTTAAGTCAAAGAACTCCAGGATTTAGTGGTGCTGATTTGGAAAACTTATTAAATGAAGCTGCTTTACTTGCAGTAAGAAGAAATAAACAAGCTATAAGTATGGCTGAAATTGATGAAGCAACTGATAGAGTATTAATGGGACCAGCTAAGACATCAAGACAAATTACTGAAAAAGAAAAGAAATTAGTTTCTATTCATGAAGCAGGACATGCTGTAATTGGTATTAAATTAGAAGATGCAAATGAAGTACATAAAATAACTATTATTCCAAGAGGTATGGCTGGCGGTTATACAATGATGCTTCCAAAAGAAGAAAAAATGGTTGTTTTAACTAAGAATGAATTACTTGCTGAAATAACTGGATTACTTGGTGGACGTGTTAGTGAAGAAACTTTCTTGCATGAAATATCTACTGGTGCTAGTGATGACTTTAAAAAAGCTACAAATATAGCTCGTAATATGGTTACTTTATATGGTATGAGTGATTTAGGTCCAATGCAATATGAAGAACAAAGTGGTAGTGTTTTCTTAGGTAGAGATTATGGAAAAACTAAGAACTTTAGTGACCAAGTAGCATTAGAAATTGATAGAGAAACTAGAAAAATAATTGAAGAATGCTATGAAAAAGCCAAAGATATTATTAAGAAAAATGAAAAATTAATAATGCTTTTAAGTGATGCTTTAATGAAATATGAAACATTAACAAAGGAACAAATCGAATATATTGTTGAAAATGGTAAAATAGATTTTCCAGTTAATGAAGAAAATGTAGTGGAAGATGAAAAAACTTTAGAACAATTAAGAGAAGAAGCTAAAGAATTAAAAATTAAAGGTGCTTCAAAGATGACTAAAGAAGAATTAGAAGAAGCATTAGAAAGAAAGGATAATTAAAATGTTAGAAACTATACTTTTAGTTGTATCGGTATTATTAATTGCCATAGTACTTTTACAAAGTGGTAAAGCTACTGATAGTGCTGGAATAATTACTGGTGGTAATCAAGAATTATTTCAAAATATGAAAGAAAGAGGTACAGAACTATTTATAACTCGTTTTACATTTGTTCTAGGACTTGCATTCTTTGTTATTTCATTAATATTATTCTTATTTTAAATAATCGAATAAAAGGCAAATTAGCCTTTTATTCTTTTTTTTTATATGATATACTTATAATAGTGATGATATATGAATAGAAAAGGTTTTACATTAATTGAATTAATAGTAGTTATAGCAATATTGGGTTTAATAGGAGTAATGGTTACCGTTAATTTAACCAAAACTATGAAAAAATATAGTGAAAATGATTGTCAGGAATTTATTGAAAGTGTTCAAGAAGCAGCTTGCACATATGCGGAAATAAAATTTGATGAAGATAACGATGGTATTAAAGAAGTATATTGTGATCGTAGTAGTAGGGATTATACTAAAAGTAGTCCTTGTACAATTACTCTAGGAAAATTATACGCAGATGGACTAATTGATGATGAAGTTAATAAATGCACTGGTGATAAATTAAATGCTGATGATAGTAAAGTTATAAATATTTATTGGGAAAATGGAACCAAAATTTGTGAATTTAAAAATTGAGGTTAATTATGAAAGATAGATTATTAGAATTCCTAGATAATCCAAAAGCTAAGACAATAAAAGAAGTTAAAGAATATTTAAATATTAAAAATTTAGAAGAAGAAAAAAAATTAAATGAAATACTTAATGAACAAATTAAAATGGGTGTTGTACATGAAACCAGTAAGAAAAAATATTTGTTATTAAAATATTGTCCTTCTTTAAGAGTTGGTAAAATAGATATTGCTAAAAATGGTTATGCCTTTTTATGCGTTAATAATGGAGAAGATGTTTTTATTGCAAAAGAAAATTTAAATGGCGTAATTGATGGCGATATAGCTTTAGTGGATACATATCATAAGAATGATAAAATAGAAGGTAAAGTAATAAAAATACTTGATAGGTCGATTAAAAAGGTAATTGGTGAAATTCTTTATCAAAATAATAAACCAACATTAATATTAGATAATAAAAAATTAGATATTGAAGTAAAACTCAATAATCATTTTGCTAATTTAGTTGATGGTCATAAAGTATTAGTTACATTAGATGAACAAGTTTCAGAAAAGACTTTTGTTGGAACAATAGTAAAAATTATAGGACATAAAAATGATCCTGATATTGATATTTTAAGTATTGCTTATAATCATAATATTGAGTTAGAATTTAGTGATGAAGTTAAAGAAGAATTAAAAAATATACCAGATTCTGTGCGAGATGAAGATAAACAAGGACGTGTAGATTTAACTAGTGAAGAAATATTTACAATAGATGGTGATGATACTAAAGATATAGATGATGCCATAAGTTTAAAAGTTTATGATAATTATTATGAATTAGGTGTTCATATTGCTGATGTATCTTATTATGTTAGACCAAATACAAATTTATATAATTCAGCATATGAAAGAGGAACATCAAGTTATCTTGCTGATAGAGTGCTTCCGATGTTACCTCATGAATTATCTAATGGCATATGTTCTCTAAATCCGGGTGTAGAAAGATTAGCTATAAGTGTTACTATGAAAATAAATAAAGATGGTAAAGTAGAAGAATATGATATTTTTCCATCAATTATTAAAAGTAGAAAACAAATGACTTATAAATGTGTTAATAAAATTATCATGGAAAATACTGTTCCTGAAGGATATGAAGCATTTAAAGACACGTTACTTAAAATGCATGATTTATCAAAAATAGTTAGAAAAAGAATGATTAATAATGGTTATTTAGAATTTTCTATACCAGAAGCAAAAATTGTGCAAGATGAAAACGGCAAATGTATAGATATTATCAAAAGAGAACAATTGGAAGGCGAACAATTAATTGAGAATTTTATGATTTTAGCTAATGAAACTGTAGCAACACACATTTATAATATGGATTTACCATTTATTTATCGTGTTCATGGTACACCAAAAAGTGAAAAAGTAACGGATTTTGTTAATTTATTAAAAATTTTAAATATAAATATAAAAACAAATGGGATTGATACTTCAAGTCGTGATATGCAAAAAATACTAGAAGATATAAAAGACTATAAAGAAAATGAAGTACTTGCCTGTATGTTACTTAGAAGTATGCAAAAAGCAATATATAGTACCGATAATATTGGACACTTTGGTTTAGGACTCCAAAATTATACCCATTTCACATCCCCAATTAGAAGGTTTCCTGATACAACAGTTCATATGTTATTAAGAACGTATTTATTTAATAAACAAATTGATAATGATACAATTAAATATTTTCAAAATACTTTACCAGCCATTGCTGAACATTCATCAACGAAAGAGCAAGATGCAGTTGAAGCTGAAAGAGAAGTTACAGATATGAAAATGGCAGAATATATGGAAGACCATATTGGTGAAGAATATGAAGGAATCATAACAACCGTTACTAATTTTGGCTTTTTTGTTCAATTACCTAATTTAGTTGAAGGATTAGTTCATGTTAGTACTCTAAATGGTTTTTATAATTATGTACCTGAATTATTAAGTTTAGTTGGAGAGAATAAAAAGGTCGCTTATCGAGTGGGCGATATAGTAAAAATTAAAGTAGTTAATGCTAGCAAAGAAGAAAAGACAATAGATTTCGAGGTTATAGATGGAAATAGTAAATAAAAAAGCTCGATTTGATTATTTTATTGAATCGGAAATAGAAGCTGGCATTGCTTTAACTGGAACTGAAATAAAATCACTTCGAAAAGGTAGTGCCGATTTAAAAGATACATATGTTAGAATAAAAAATAATGAAGCATATATAATTAATATGTATATTGCAAAATATGAAGAAGGTAATATATTTAATCATGATGAAAGAAGAGAGAGAAAATTACTACTTCATAAAAAAGAAATAAAAAAATTAGAAGAATTAAAATCAGTAAATGGTTATACACTAATTCCTATTAAAGCATATTTAAAAAAGAATGTTGTAAAAATAAGTGTTGGAGTATGCAAAGGAAAGAAAAATTATGACAAAAGGGAAACCATTAAAGAAAGGGATTTAAAAAGACTAGAAAAATAAATCATATAAGAAGTAAAAAAAGAATATAATTTTGTAGGAGGAATTATGGAAAAAGTTATTGAATTTGTAGGAAATAATTATGCTTGGTTTTTAACAATATCAATTATCTTATTATTTGCTCTTGTTGGATATATAGTTGATACTAAGAGAACACAAAACGATATGACTAAAAAGGCTGAAGATGAACTTGATGAAAATGTTATTGAAGAATTAAAAGAAAATTCAATGAATGATAACAAAAGTTTATCAGATATGGTTACAAAATCTAAGAACATTAATGCCGAAACTAAAGCAGTAGAATTAGTAGATGAAACTATATTAAATGAGCCACAAAATGCACCTCAACCAGATGTGAATAATGTTGAAACACCTAATCCAAATAATATTAATTAAAAATATGAGTCCAATAGGACTTTTTATTTTATAAAAAATTTGCTATAATTAAAAAGCAAAGATAAAGGAGTGAATTTATGAACTTAACTCAAGTATGGAGTATAGTTACCAAAATTATTGATATTAGCATCTTATGGTTAGCGTTTTATTATATTTTGAAAAATATAAAAAATAACATTAAGATGGTTTTAATAGTAAAAGGTGTAATAATAATATTAGCTGTTAAAATCTTAAGTGATGTTTTAAATTTATATACAGTTGGAGTATTACTAGAATATATTGTTGCATGGGGACCTCTTGCAATCATTGTAATCTTTCAGCCAGAAATTAGAAGTGTTCTAGAAAGTTTAGGACGAACTCAATTATTAGGTAGACATAAAGTATTAACAGTTGACGAAAGAGAAAAAGTAGTTTATGAAATAATTAAAGCAGTTGAATACTTTAAGAAAAATCGTATTGGAGCTTTAATTGTAATTGAAAGAGAAATATCATTAGAAGAATATATAAAAAATGCAACTAAAGTATATGCTGATTTAACTGATGAATTATTGGAAACAATTTTCTTCCCTAATTCACCAATGCATGATGGTGGTGTTATAATTCAAGGCGATAGAATAACATGTGCGGGAGCGGTATTTAAAACTTCAATGAATCCAAATGTGTCAAAAAGACTTGGAACAAGACATAGAGCTGCTTTAGGTGTAGTCGAAGAAAGTGATGCCATTGCTTTAATTGTATCTGAAGAAAATGGTAGAATATCAATTGCTTGTAATAATGAATTACATTATAATTTATCTATTGATGATTTTAGAATGATGTTAATAGAAGAATTAAGTCCAAAAACTGAAGTCTTCTTTGAAGCTGAAGACCAAGAAAGTGGTGACAAAAATGAGTAAATTATTTAAGAAAATTGGTAAAATAATTCTTGCTATTTTTGAATCATTTTTCGGTGTAATTGATAAAATAATTATTATGCCTATTAGTAGATTAGTATATAATATTTCTAAAAAAACTACTGGTAATAATTCATTTTTTAGTAAAATAATTAATCGACCACGATTTTTAATTATATTATCACTAATATTTTCAGTAATTTGCTTTTTACTTGTAGATAATAAAGTAGTTAGTTTAGTTGATAATGATGCTGAAAGTATTGAAAATGTTCCAGTAAAACTAATATATAATGAAGAAGCATTTGTAGTAGAAAATGTTCCAGAAACGATTGATATTACTATTACTGGTCGAAAAAGTGATGTATATTTAGCAAAACAATTAGGAGAATTTCAAGTTGAGTTAAATTTATCAAAATATACAGAAGCTGGTTCATATAAAGTATACTTTACTTATTCAAAGAATATTAATTCTGTTCATTATCGTTTAGATCCATCATATTTAACAGTAAATATTAAAGATAAAGTAAGTGAAGAAAAAACTGTAGTATATGATATAGTTGGTAGTGATGAATTAGATCCAAAATTAAGTGTTGAAAAAGTAACATTAGATAAAAGTGAAGTAGTAGTAAAAGGCAGTGAAGATGCAATTAAACAAATATCAAGTATTAAAGCTTTAATAAATGTTGCTGATAAAACATATACAGAAGCTGGAACATATGAACTTACAAGTATTCCATTAGTGGCTTATGATAATAATGGTGAAATTATTAAAAATGTTGAAATAGTGCCAAAAACATTAACTGGAACATTAATATTAAACAGTTATAAAAAGACTGTACCTGTTACTGTAACAACTACCGGAAAACTAGTAAGTGGTAAAGCTATATCTTCAATAACAATCAATAATAATGCTAACTTTACTGTTGATGTTTATGGTGATGAAGAAGCAATCAAAAATATTAATTCAATACCAGTTCAAATACTAGTTGATGGTTTAGGTGGAGAAGCTACTATTAAAAGAGAAGCTTCAATTAAGAGAACAGCTGGAGTTAGATATTTAAGTGCTAAAAATGTAACTGTAACAATTACATTTGGAAATGAAGAACAAAAATCTATTGATATAACTAATATTACACACCGTAATTTAGCTGATGGATATTCTGCAAGTATTATTTCTCAAGGTAATACAACAGTTCAAGTAAAAGGTGTTCAATCTAATATTAATAGTATTGAATCTAAAGATATTAATGCTTATGTTGATTTATCAAATCTTACTGAAGGTACTCATGAAGTCGAAGTAAAAATTGATAATAATAACCCATTAATTGATTATGTAGTTACAAAAACTATAACAGTTAAGATTACTAAAAACTAAGAAATTAGAGTCAAATCTAATTTCTTTTTTTGAATATTTCAAAAAGTCAATAGTATATTTAAAAAGAAAAGACAATTTTACGCAATTTGACACGAACACAAATTTGTGTTATAATTTCTTTTGTGTGGTGCATTATTCTAGTCACCTATATTGTTTGAAGGTAGGGCTAAAAATCTACTAATAGAATAAGAGACACTTTATGTATTTGCTTTTTCCGCCCAGGTTAGGGTGAATATGTAATTTTAAGTTTAAGGACCGTTATAACGGCATATAATTTAAGTCCTTTTACTAAGTCGCATTAAAAATTTCTTGTCGTGAGTGGTAATGTGGAATATTAATTTAACGATTTTATTTAAATAATTGAAATCATTATTGCAAAAACGAATAACAACAATCCCTAGGTGTTTGAGAAAATCTCTAGAATGTACATATTATAAGTATTAGAGTATGGATTAAGTGGCAATCGAGTAATTAATACGGTAACGATTAATTGTTTTCTTTAAAGAGAAATCGCTTTATGGGTAACCAAAAGTAGAAAATAGAGAAATTCAACTCGACCTAAACCATAAAATTGATTTATAATATACCATATTTTTTTATTTTAGGAGATTTAATGAAAAATAATTGGACTTTAAAAGTCTTTATTCTTACCTTTATTTTAGCTTTATTATTTAGTATTATTACCAATTATTTAGGTAATTTAAATAATATTATTTTAATAATTTGTATAATTTTTATTATATTTATTGGAATTATTTTTGATTTAATTGGTGTATCAATCTTAAGTTGTGATAAAAAAGTATTACATTCAAAAGCTAGTCAAAAATTAAGAGGAGCTAAAACGGCAATTAAATTAGTAAACAGTGCTAATGTAGTATCATCATTTTGTAATGATGTTATAGGGGATATATGTGGTATTATCAGTGGCAGTTTAGTTGCAATTCTTATATTTAATTTATTTGGTACATCTAATTTAACAATTATAAATGTTATTATTACATGTATTATTTCAGCTCTAACAGTAGGAGGTAAAGCAATAGGTAAAAAAATTGCTTTAAAAAATGCTAATAATATTGTATATAACGTTGGATTTATTTTATCCATATTTTATAAAGAAAATAAAAAATAGCCATCTTTATTGATGACTATTTTTCTTTACATTCAAAGTGATTAAATAATATACCAATATTAATTAAACCACATATTCCAACAATCGCATATACAATTTTTGGTAACATTGATTCAGCTCCAAATAAGGATTCTACTAGGTTAAAATCTAAGAAACCGATTAATCCCCAGTTTATTGCCCCAATAACTGTAAATATTAATGTTGCTTTTTGAAATGTTTCCATTAATTATCACCTAGTAGTATTATGTCTCAAAAAATTTCAATTATACATGAATATTTAAATAATTATTAAATATATATTAATTAGAAAAGGAATGTGGTAATTTGAAAAAAATATTGGTAATATTTGGAGTTCTTTTATTGTTATGTGGTTGTGGAAAAGAATCAAAAGATAATGTAATTAAAGATTTTAAAAATAGTGTTAATAATATAAAATCTTATAAAATTACAGGTAATATGGAAATTAGTAATGACGAAGAAACATTTACATATAGTTTAGAAAGTTATTATCTAAAAGACAATTATTATAAAGTAATCTTAGTTAATCAAACTAATAATCATGAACAAATAATATTAAAAGATAATGAAGATATCTATGTTATAACACCATCATTGAATAAAAGTTTTAAATTCCAAAGTGAATGGCCAGGAAATTCGAGTCAAGCCTATTTATTAGGTAATTTATTAAAAGATATAGAAAATGATGTTAATACGGAGATTGAAACTAAAGATAATGGATATATTCTAAAAACTAAAGTAAATTATCCAAACAATAATGAACTAAGTTATCAAAAAATATATTTAGATAACGATAAAAAGATTGAAAAAGTTGAAGTATATAATAATAAAGATATTGTAAAAATAAAAGTAACGTTTGATAAAGTGGATTTAAAAGCCGGATTGAAAAAAGATGATTTTAAATTAAGTGACTATGTTAAGGAAGAAGAACCAAGTACTAATAATGAAGCAAATAACGAAACAAATTGTTCTGGTAGTGGGTGTCAAACTGAAGAAAGTAAAAAAACATCTACTATAGATAGTATTTTATATCCATTATATATACCTAGTAATACATATTTAACAAGTTCTGAAAAAGTAGATACAGAAATTGGAAATCGGGTTATATTGACCTTTAGTGGTGATAAAAACTTTGTTTTAATTGAAGAACCTACCATTGCAAATACAAGTATGGAAATAGTTCCTGTATATGGAGAACCATTACTATTAACTGAAACTATTGGAGCATTAAGTGCTAGTAGCTTAAGTTGGGATAATAATAATGTATCTTACTATTTAGCAAGTACTGAGCTTACAGTTGATGAAATGCAACTTATTGCAAATTCTTTAGGTAATTCAACTATTGTAGCAAGTACAAAATAGTTAGAAATCATATAATTTTCTTAGAAAATTTATATGATTTTTTTTGATTTGATTGCTTTTAGTAAAAGTTTTGGATATAATAATTATTGGTGAGGGTTTATATGAGTAAAAAAGAAAGAAAAGAAAATCCAGTAATGGTAGAAAATCAAAAAATAAAAAAATCAAATAAAAATATTGATAAACAATTAAAAAGTACTGAAGAAGATAATTTAGTAAGAAATTTTATACTTATTGTTATTGTACTTGCAGTAATTTTAGGTATTGTATATTTTGCATCAGAGGCTTTTAATAAAAAAGATGATAATAAAACTAAAACTGAAGATATTGCCGGTGAAATTAATTATGACATACTAACAGTAGGTACATTATTAAATAGACCATATAATGAATATTATGTTTTAGTATATGATTCAACTTCAAAAGATGCTATCAAATATGATACTATGAAAAGTACATATGACTTAAAAAGTGAAGATAAAGATTTTATCAAAATGTATTATTTAGATTTAGCTAGTTCATTAAATAAAGAATATTATAATGTTGGAGATGATAATAAGAGTAATCCAAAGGCTAAATCAATTAGTGAATTAGATTTTGGCGATTTATCACTTTTAAGAATTAAAAAGGGTAAAATAGTTGAATATTTAGAAGATTACAAAACTATACAAGAAAAATTAAAATAGAAAGTATTACACTTTCTTTTTTTTATTTCACATGATAAAATTATGGTATTAGGATGTGGTTTGATGGAAAAAAACAAAGGGTTTAATTTAGTTGAATTAATAATAATAATTGTTATAACTGCAGTTGTTTCCATAATTGCTACTGGAGTTATCATGTTAAAAGGTAATTCTAAAGATTTGAATTTAGTTAATGAAGATGAAAATTTAAAAGAATTCATTGATGTTTATAATACAATTTTAACCAAATATTATTCTAAAGATATTGATAAAAATGGTTTATTAAATGCCGCTGAAGAAGGAATGCTAAATTTTTTAGGAGATAAATATACTACATATTTAGAAGACACTGAATATGAAAATATATTAGATGAATTATCAGAAAATTATGTTGGAATAGGAGTAGGTATCAGTGGTAATACTATTGTAACCATAACTCCTGGTTCACCAGCTGATAAAGCAGGAATTCAAGTTGGTGACCAAATTACAAGAATTGAAAGAATCCAAGTTGATGAAAATGATAGTAGTAAAATTAAAGCATATATAAAAGATAAAGATATTAACATAGTAGAATTAGAGATAACTAGAGATGGTGTTGCAAAAGAATATAATTTAACTAAAGAAAAAGTAAACAATAAAGTAGTATCATCCAAAATAATTGATGGAACAAGTTTGGGTTATATATACATTTCTAAATTTGCTATATCACTAGATGAACAAGTAAGAAAAGAATTAGATCAATTAGAAAAATCAAATATAACGGGATTAATAATAGATTTAAGAGATGATGTAGGTGGATATTTAACTGCAGCTGAAAAAACGGCATCTTTATTTCTTAAAGAGGGAGAAAAAATATATAGTCTTCAAACTAGTGATAATGAAATTAGCTATAAAGATAAAACTAAAGAATATAAAAGTTATCCCATCGTTGTTTTAATAAATAATAATACAGCTTCAGCTGCTGAAATTTTAGCTTCAGCATTAAAAGAAAGTTATAATGCTAGTTTAGTTGGAACTCAAAGTTTTGGTAAAGGTAAGGTCCAAGAAGTAGAAGGATTAAGCAATGGGGATTCTGTAAAATTAACTACAGCAAAGTGGTTAACTCCAAATGGTAATTGTATTGATGGAATTGGTATTTCTCCCGATTTTATAATTGATGGAAGAGAACAACAATTAAATAAAGCATTGGAAATTTTAAATTCATCGTTGAGTTAAAAATAAGATAGAATAATTAAATGTAATGTTTAATTATTTTTTTAAAAATTTTGTTAAGAAAATTGAAATGTTGTTAAATAAATAAAATTATTGTATAATTAAGCTGAGAGATGGTTAACTATGCCAAATAATAATAATAATAATAATCAAAAATTTGATGTACAGCCTAGAGTTGTACAAACTCATTGTTATAAGCATAATGGGAAGATTCATCGTATATGGGAAGAGTCTATGATCTTAGAAGAAACTGAAGATTATCTCATTTGTGCTAATAATCAAACAAAGGTTATTGAAAACGACGGAAGAAGTCATTATACAAAAGAACCAGCAATTGTATTCTTTTATAAACATAATTGGTTTAATATTGTGGCCCAATTTAAGGAATATGGCCTATTTTATTATTGTAATATAGCATCACCATATTTGATTGATGATGGTGTTATAAAATATATAGATTATGATTTAGACTTAAGAGTATTTCCAGATGGTGGTTACCGTATTTTGGATAAAAATGAATATAAATATCATAAAAGAATAATGAATTATTCTAATGAGCTAGATATGATAATTAATAAAGAATTAAAAAAATTAATTGAAATGAAAAATAATAATGTTGGCCCGTTTGATAGAAAAGTTGTTGATAACTATTTAAAAATATATCAAAATATATTAAATTAGATAATTTGAAATGTATATTTTTTGAGCAAAAACATATATATATTATGTATCAAATCGCAAAAAAGCATAGGAAAATATGCCAAAAAGCGAAAAAAATTAAAAAAAATGAAAAAAAAGTGAATTTTTTGTTGACATTTGTTTTTCGATTTGATATATTACTAGTGCACAGCGAAAAAGAGTGCAAAAATGATCTTTGAAAACTAAGTAAAAAGTCAATTTGAGTAGCTAAGGAAAAACAAACAATTTAAGATTTTAAATAATCTTTTTTAATTGAGAGTTTGATCCTGGCTCAGGATGAACGCTGGCGGCATGCCTAAGACATGCAAGTCGTACGAGGTGGCCCATTGACGATGATTGAAAGTTTGAGTGCTTGCACAAAAACTGGATTTTGTCTGATTTGGATTTTCCACCTAGTGGCAAACGGGTGAGTAACACGTGGGTTACCTGCCTCTAAGTTGGGGATAACAGTTGGAAACGATTGCTAATACCGAATAAGCTCTACGGAGTAAAGATGCTCTCAAGCATCGCTTAGAGATGGGCCTGCGGCGTATTAGCTTGTTGGTGGGGTAATGGCCTACCAAGGCAACGATGCGTAGCCGAACTGAGAGGTTAATCGGCCACACTGGGACTGAGACACGGCCCAGACTCCTACGGGAGACAGCAGTTAGGAATATTCGTCAATGGGGGAAACCCTGAACGAGCAATGCCGCGTGAGTGATGAAGGCCCTATGGGTTGTAAAACTCTGTTGTTTGGGAAGAACTGTA
>CANQBF010000014.1 GCA_947588895.1 uncultured Bacilli bacterium
ATTTTAAAGATATGTTTTATAATCTTGTTCAATTTCTTATGGATAAAATATTTAGAGTTAAAGATAATAAATATAAGGAATTTGCTAAAGAGTTATATAAACATGGAGCATTAGATGAGGAAAATTATGACTTTTTTATAAACAAAAATAAATCTAATAATTTAAAAGAAATTGATGTAATAAAAAAAGACGATATAGATTTTTAAATATGATATCATCTTTTAAATGTCGTAAATTTTTTTATGTATTTTATTAAATCAGGAAAAAATGAATGATTAACAAAATTAGAATTTTTAGAATTATGGGCATCTATTAATTTATTAAGAGAAAAATATCTTATATCAGATACCTCGCTAGTTTGTAAGATAATTTCTTTAATATCAACTTCTTTCTCTAAAAGATAAATATCAACAAAATTTCTTTTTTCTTTATCATATTTTACTTCGAAGGCTTTTATAATGTTATCATGACTTATATCAATTCCTAATTCCTCTTTAGTCTCTCTAATAATTGCATCTAAACTAGTTTCTCCTGCATCAACATGACCGCCAGCAGTTAGATCCCATTTATTAGGGTTACTATCTTTATTACTAGATCTTTTTTGAATAAGAATATCCTTAGTTTTAGGATTTATAATCCATAAATTGACTATTCTATAAAAATTTTTATCCCTAATTATTTGTTCTTTTGTTTTTATTTTTCCAGTTTTATTACCATTTTCATCTAAAACATCAAAATATTCAATTTCTTTAACAATGCACATTTTTATCTTCACTTTCTGAACTTAAAAAATCAACCTTATCATACTTTGGAATAATTGCCTTCGGAGTTCCTGTATCAATAATAGTCCCATTATCGATAACTATTATATAGTCCATATCTTTAAGGGTAGATAATCTATGAGCAATACATATTATTGTTTGATTATTAAAGTATTTATGGATATTTTGTTGAATTTTAAATTCTGTATTATTGTCTAAACTACTTGTTGCTTCATCAAATATAACAATTTTGGAATTTCTTAAAAAAATTCTAGCTAAAGCAATTCTTTGACGTTGTCCACCGGATAGCTTAATCCCTCTTTCACCTACAATAGTATTATATTTATCATCAAGACTTTCAATAAAGTTATGTAACTCTGCCTTTTTAGCTGCATTTATAATTTCTTCATAACTTGCGTCTGGTTTGGCAATTTTAATATTTTCATATATAGTAGAATGTAATAGTATTGTTTCTTGAGGTACGTAAGTTAAATTTTCATATAGAGATCTAGTACTATAATCATTAATATTTTTTCCATCAATTAAAATTTTACCATTTTGAGGAGAATAGAATTTAAAAAGTAAATTGACTAATGTAGTTTTTCCACTACCACTAACACCAATGATACCAATTTTTTGTTTTTCTTTTACCTCTAAATTAAAGTTTTGAAAAACATAACTTTTAGTATATTTGAAAGATACATTATCAAATTTTATTGTTCCATTATTAATTATTATACTATTTTTATTATCATCATTTGAATTTGCTTCATTATATAATAAATCATAACAATTTTTAAGTTTAACAAATATTTCTCCAATATGTATGTAAGACCAAGTAAAACTGGTTGTTGATGATTTTAATGAAATCATAGCATTTATAAAAAATATAAAATTTCCTAATGTCATTAAATTATTTCCAAATAAATTAATAGAATACAATAATAAAACTGCAAAAGTAATTATGTATATAACATTAGCAATGGCTCCATAAGTAAATTCTCTAGAAGATGCCTTATTTTTATAAAAATTTGAATCTTCTTTTTTTATTTTTAAAGTTTTAGAAAAATCTTCTACAGCGCTATATACTTTTAATGAAGTAAAATTTAAAACTGCATCATTTAATATTCCATTATATTCTCTGCTAGTTTCTTGCGCTTTTTGAACAAGCGGTAAATATCTTTTAGAAAAATATATTAATCTAGTAACTATAATTCCACCAAATAAAATAAGAGCTGTTATAAATATTTTAAAATCTATAGTATATAGAATTATTAAGCTACTAATCATAGAAGTTAATAAAGATATAAAACCAGTTGTAATTCTAGTATTTAAGTCTGTTATTTCATTATTTACTTCATTAATAGAAGAAGATATTTTTCCACTAAAGTTATCTACAAAAAACGGATATCCTTTTTTATCTAAATTATTAAATAATTTTTCAGATATGTATGGTGTTTGCTTTTTTACCATATGAATCGTCCTAGTAATATTAGAAATATAATAGAATATTAATTCTAGTATAATAACAATCATTAATATTCCAACTACTTTATATAAATCTGTTATTTGAAAATTTGGATTACTAGGCAAATCTATAATCCCTTTTATTATATATTGTTTTA
Source organism: uncultured Bacilli bacterium (assembly GCA_947588895.1). Classification (GTDB taxonomy): domain Bacteria; phylum Bacillota_I; class Bacilli_A; order RF39; family UBA660; genus SIG200. Next base: position 2,387 of record CANQBF010000014.1, read on the forward strand.
TTAAATCAAAAATTTGCGATAGCATCATACTAAATACCATAACTAGTGCTAAACATTTTACTGGTTTATATAAAGAAAATACAAAGTTTATAAATTTCTTATTTTTTTTCATTACTTTCACTCCTAAACAACTATTGGTAATTACAATATTCGTTTAATATTTTATCATAAAATATTACTTTTTTCGAGACATACGAAAAAAATTGTGCTAAACTATTAATAATGATTGATATTTTATATATCGATTTTGTCGATTTTGCAAAAAGTTGTAAATTACTACGTTATTCGCACCAGATGAAATAAATACTCGAACTTTTATGGTTCGAGTTTTATAATGATTAAATTTATGTTATAATACTCATAGTTTATTAGTAAAAATATTTAACTTTTGATGACAATATAATTTGGGAGGAAAATATGAAAAATAAAAAAATTATTATTTATGATTTTGATGGTACTCTTACTCCATATGCTTTGCCTAAATTTGAAATACTAGAAAATTGTGGACTAAAAGATGGTGCATATAATCTAAAATTTTTAGAACGCGCAAATGAAATGTGTAAAAATGAAGGAATAGATTTATATACAGCATTATATAAAACTTATTTTTCAATAATTAAAGAAAATGGTTATAAATTAATAGATCAAAATTTTTGCTTAGGAGCATCTTCAATTGAATATAATTTAGGAGTAGAATCTTTTTTAAAAAAATTAAATACAAATGGTGTTAAAAATTATGTTTTAAGTTCGGGAATAGAAGTGTTTTTATCCAAAACAAAAATTGCTCCTTTACTTACAGGTATTTATGGGACAACTTTTACTTATAATAAGCATAATGAAGCTGATGGAATAAAATTTTTAATGAGTGATAAAAATAAAGTGGAGGCTATAAAACAAATTTGTAAAATAAATAACAATAATGAAGAAGATTGTAATAATATTATCTATATTGGTGATGGATTAACAGATTATTATGCTATGGAATATGTAAAAAATCATGGTGGAATAACAATTTTTGTTTATCAAAATAAAGATAATAAAGAAGGTTTATCTTTACAAGAAAAAGGTGTTGTTAGTTTTTCTGCTTTTGCTGATTACTCTTTGAATAGTGAATTAGATAACTATGTATCAGAATTATGTAATATCCAAAACTAAGAATAATTCTTTTATTTACTTTATTTATGTGATAAATTACATATGTAACTTGTATATTAGAATCATGTAAAATTATTTACTTTGCATTTAATTTACTATTATTCTTTTTTTATTTGTGATATATTAGATGTAGGTGACAAATATGGAAATGAAAGATAAATTAAAATCTTTTTTATATCAATTTTTAATTATAGTCTTTTATTTTTTTATAATATATGCTCCATTATTAATTTTTATAAAAATAACTCCTAATGGTAATAGATTAACTAATACATTTCTTATTTTATCAACTTATTTAATTGCCTTAGCTAGTTTTATATATATATTTAGAAAAATTATTGTACCAGATTTTTATGATTTTAAAAAAAATTATCGAAAATATATAAAAGATAATTTTCAATATTATGTTATTGGTCTTGCATTTATGATGTTAGCAAGTAATATCATTTATAGTTTTATGGGACTACCTCAAAATGAAGTAAGTAGTAGAGAAGCATTACAAGCAGCTCCAATTATTTCAGTATTTTCTTCCATTATTTTTGCTCCAATAATAGAAGAATTAATGACTAGAGTTATATTAAAAGATACTTTTAAACATAAATGGATATATGTTTTATTATCTGGTTTTATCTTTGGTTTATTACATGTTGTATTTAATTTACAAAATAATTTTTTGGAAATATTATATATCTTTATTTATGGTTCTTTAGGTAGTGCTTTTGCTGGTATATATTTAAAATCCAATAATGTATGGACAAATATTTTCTTTCACTTTTTCCATAATCTAGTTTGTGTAATTGCATTATTGATATAAAAAGGAGGTAGTTATGAAAAAAGTAATATGCATAATAATTTTATTTATTGTAATTATATTCTTATATGGAAGATTTATTGAAATTAATAGTATTACAGTACATGATTATTCCTTAGATATAAAAGAATTACCTGAAAGTTTTAAAGAATTAAAAATAGTTCACTTTTCAGATGTACTATATACTAAAAATAAATTACAATTATCTAAAGTTACGAAATTAATTAATAATGAAAATCCCGATATTATTATTTTTAGTGGTGATTTATTTAATAAAAATGAGACTTATACTGAAGATGATTTTAATATTATTAAAGATAATTTAAAGGAAATGAATGCTAATTTATTTAAATTTGCTGTTATTGGTGAAAATGATGAAAAATATATCGATAAATATAAAGATATATTATACGAAGCTGGTTTTACTTTACTTGATAATAAAAATAAATTGTTCTTTTATAAAGATGAAACCCCAATAAATATTATTGGTATAAATAATTTAGATAATATTAATGAATTATTAAATACTGAAATTCCAAGTAATTACAATATTGTTATTACTCATAAACCAGATATTTTTGATGATTTATGTAATTTAAATATTGATGTTGTTTTTAGTGGTCATTCTCTTGGAGGAATGGTTAGTTTACCTATGTATGGTGGTATAATTAAAGTTGATGGGGCCAAAAAATATTTAAATAAATATTATAGAAAAAATAATAGTGAATTATATGTATCGAATGGTTTAGGTTATCAAAATTATAATTTTAGATTATTAAATGTACCATCAATTAATGTTTATCGTTTTGATGAAAAGAAATAAGTTAAGCATTATTTCTTTTTTTATTTAATATAATTAATTAGTAAAAAAAGGTGAGTATAATGTTTAAAAAAGTAGTTTTAACAATATTAATGTTAATGTTAATTATAATACCATTTAAAGTATCAGCAATAAGTGCATCATCAGCAATAGTTATGGATTTAGATAATGGTAGAGTATTATATGGTTATAATGAAAATAATTCAAGACTTATTGCTAGTATTTCTAAAATATTAACATGTATAATAGCTATTGAAAAAGGTAATTTAAATGATGAAATAGTAGTATCAGATATAATTTATAAAGCATATGGCAGTGCTATATATTTAGAAGTGGGAGAAAAAATAACTTTAAAAGATTTATTATATGGTTTAATTATGCGAAGTGGTAATGATGCAGCATTAGTAATAGCAGAATATATTTCGGGTAGTGTTTCGGAATTTGTTTTTTTAATGAATGAGTATGCTAGTAATTTAGGAATGAAAAATAGTCATTTTGTTAATCCCCATGGATTAGAAAATGAAGATAAAAGCGCTAATACTTCAACAGTATTAGATATGGCTAAATTAACTAAATATGCAATGGAAAATAGTACATTTAGAGAAATTTTTAAAACTAAAAATTATAGTACAAAATCTAGTACAAAAGCTTATGTATGGCATAATAAAAATAAATTATTAGATGAAGATTATATTACGGGTGGTAAAACAGGATTTACGGAACTGGCAAGAAGAACATTGGTATCAACAGGGAGTAAAGATAATATTAATTTAGTTGTAGTTACTTTAAATGACCCAGATGATTGGAAAGACCATAAAGATTTATATCATAGTATTTTTAATAATTATAAAAGTTATCCAATATTAAAGAAAGATGATTTTAAAATAGAAAATGAAGAATATTATAAAGATAATGAATTATATATCAAACATGATTATTATATGACTTTAAAAGAAAGTGAAGTTAATAAAACAAGTATTAATTATAATTTAATTAAATTAAAAGATTATGCTAATGATGAAATAGTGGGTTATGCAGAAATTAAGCTTAATAACCAAATATATCATAAAGAACCTATTTATATAAAAGTAGAAAAGAAAGAAGTAAAAAAATTAAGTTGGTGGCAAAGATTTAGGAGATGGTTATTTAAATGGTAGGATATATTTGGGCTTTTTTAATAGGTATAGGTATAATTTACTCTTTAGTTACAGGAAATATTAATGTTATTAATGAAAGTATTTTAACTAATGCTAGTGAAGCTTTAGATTTAATATTAAATTTACTGCCAATTATTGTACTTTGGACAGGAATTTTAAAAATAGCTGAAGTTAGTGGTTTACTTGATAAATTTGCTAAGTTATTAAGACCTTTTTTAAAAAGAATATTTCCTGATATTCCTCGTGATAATAAAGCTTTAGGATATATCTCATCTAATATTGCTGCAAATATGTTAGGACTTGGCAGTGCTGCTACACCGGCAGGATTAAAAGCAATGGAAGAACTTCAAAAAATTAATAAAGAAAAAGATACAGCATCAACACCAATGATTACTTTTTTAGTTTTAAATACAGCGGGAGTTACTTTAATACCAACAACTATACTTGCTTTAAGAGTAGCATATAAATCAAATAATCCATCATGTATTATAGTGCCAGCAATAATTGCTACAATGTGTTCATCCATTGCGGGACTTACATTAGATTATTTTATAAGAAAGAAGAAAAGAAAATGGCGATAATATCTAAAATAATATTACCTTTATTTGTTATTGTTATAATTTTTTATGGTGTTAAAAAGAAAGTTAATGTTTATGATACTTTTTTAGAAGGTGCAAAAGAAGGTTTAGTTACAACTTTTAATATTTTTCCAGCAATTATTGCTATGATTTTTGCTATTAATATTTTTTTAGATAGTAATGTTTTAGGTTTTATTATTGATTCTTTAAGTAAATATATTGGTAATATTAATATTCCTTTAGAAATAATTCCAATGGCTCTTTTAAGACCAATATCAGGAACTGCATCTCTTGCTATTATGAATGATTTATTTAAAACTTTTGGCCCTGATAGTTTTATTGGCTATTTAGCGTCTATTTTACAAGGTTGTACTGATACAACTGTTTATGTTATTGCTCTTTATTTTGGCAGTATTAAAGTTACTAAAATAAAACATGCTTTATGGACCGGTTTATTTGCTGATTTAGTAGGTATTGTGATGGCCGTTATTTTGACTAATCTTTTCTTTTAAATGTTTTTTTGTTATACTTATCTTACTGGTGATTTTATGGAAAGATTACAAAAAGTTATCGCAAATAGTGGTTATACTTCAAGAAGAAAAGCTGAAGAATTAATTATTAATAATCATGTTTGTGTTAATGGGGAACTTATAAATACTTTAGGATATAAAGTAAATGATAATGATATTATAACTATTGATGGCATAACTATTACAAAAAATACTAAATATGAATATTATCTTTTAAATAAACCAAGAGAAGTAATATGTTCTGTATCTGATGAAGTAGGAAGAAAATGTGTTGTGGATTTAATTAAAACTAAAACAAGAATATATCCTGTAGGAAGACTTGATTATGATACAACAGGTTTAATTATTTTAACTAATGATGGTAAGCTTGCTAATATTTTAATGCATCCTAAAAATAAAGTTTATAAAACTTATATAGCTAAAATAAATGGTATTTTAAATGAAGATGATTTTAAAAAATTAAGAAAAGGAATTATTATTGATAAAAGAGTACTTAAAATAGATCATTTTAAAGTAAAAAGTATAGATAAAATAAAAAATACTTCTTTAGTAGAAGTAACTATTCATGAAGGTAGAAATCATATTGTTAGAAAATTATTTGAAAACTTACATTATGATGTTTTAAAACTTACAAGAAGTAAATATGCTAATCTTACTTTAGATAATTTAAAAAGTGGGGAATATAGAGAACTATCTAGTAGTGAAGTAAGAGAGTTATATAAATTAGGATAAAATGAATGATATTTTAGATAGACTTAGTAAATCAAAATTCAGAAGTAGTTTTCATTTGAAAGAAAAAGATTTTATTTATATTAATGAAAAGGGTATTGATACAATAAGAAATCATGCTTATGATTTTATTAATAAAAGACTAGCTCCTAAAGATATACCTAATGATGGTAAACAAACACCAATGCATGGACATCCTGTATTTATTGCTGAACATGCTACTGCAACTTGTTGCAGGGATTGTTTATATAAATGGCATCATATTGAAAAAAATAAAGAATTAACTAATGAAGAAATTGATTACATCGTTAATATAATTATGTTATGGATTAAAAAAGAAATGAATAAAAAATGAAAAGAACTTCTTAAACTTTTCATTTTTTGTTATTGATTCATAAACTTGACCCAAAATAATCTTGCATTTTAATTAGATAAATGGTATGATAAACACTAAAAAGAAAGGAAAATAATTTTTATGAGAAATGTTATTGATTTAGAAGATGTATTATATGAATATTTAACACCTTATGATATTCTTAAAGCTTTGGGTAGATTTTATTTAAATTTAGGTGATGGTGATTGGGATGTAACAGAACATCCACTTCATTTTACAACATTATTAGAAAGTGCTGCTGGAGAACAAAAAAATGTAAAATTAAAAGATGCTGATTTAAATACCTTTGCTTATTATGCTATAGGTAAATTAACTGCATTAATGTATGCTTGTGCGGATTACAAGGTTAATGATGAAATTCATACAGGACTTGATACAGTAAAAAATCGTTTTATTGATTATGTAATGCCTGGACTTGTAAGAGTAATTAAAAATAACAATACAAAGGCAGTTTTTAAATTTCATGATATGTTGTTAATTGATTTAACTGCAACTAATGCATTTGGTTCAGTTAGTGATTATTCCGTATCTAAAATATTTGATGAAATAGAAAAATATAGTATTGATTTAGCAAAAGAAAGAAAAAATTTTTATAATAAGCCTTGTGACATTTATAATGGTGATAGTCGTAAAAAAAGAATTGATGATAATTATGAAGAAAGAAATAAAAGAGTTATTACCATTTTACAAGAATTTAGAAAAAAATTAGAAGAAGAAAATTATCAAAAAGAAGAAATTGATAATATTGTTAATAAAGTACAAGCTGTGTTAATTGAAGGTAAAGAAAATCCTCATCATAACATGGAATTTACTGAAACTTTTATTAATGCTTTTATTAATGATAAATCAGTAAAGATAAGTGATAAAAGAAAATTATTAGATGAAGTATGTGGTTTTACCAATAGTTTTTTCAGCCCTAATGTTAATTGGTGGATAGATGAACTAGCTTATGGTATAAGTCATAATCGAGCTGAATTAAAGCATAATTTTAAAGTTATTGTTAATTTAGATGCTTTTTTACAAACTTTTATCAAGAATATTGATAAGAAAATAGTAGAATTAAAAAGTCTTAAAAATTTAAGTGATTATGAAACAGGGGTAAATAATAAAAATATTAAATTCTTAAATGAAGTAAAAGATAAAGCCAAAGAAATATTAAATAAGACAATAGATAATCTTATTAGAAATACTGATTATCATATTTTAGAGATATTATATGAAGTATTAAAAAATAATAAGGTAAATGGTAATATCGAAGAATTTATAAAAACAATCGATAGACAAAAAGAAGAAAGATTATTAAAAATTGAAGCAGAGAAAAAACAAGCTTTAGTTAATGATTTTGAAGGTTTAATTTCATCTTTAACTAAAGAAGAATTAAATGATTTATATAATGCTTTAAATAATAATGATAATATTTATGAAAAATTAACAAGAAAAAAATAGGCAAAATTAATTGACGACAAAAAATAAAAAGAATATAATAATTATAACATCTTATAAAGAGTGATGGAGGGACTAGCCCAATGAAGTCACACCAACCTATTTGATTAGGTGGTAATGCTAGAGCTATAAGATAACTTTGAAACATTCAAGTTATCTTGGGTGTTTTTTTATGAGATGTTACTATATAGAAGGAGGAGTATATGAAATTATATAGTAACGAAATTGTTTTTAGAGGTCATCCTGATAAAGTGTGTGACCAAATAAGTGATGCTCTTTTAGATGCTTACTTAAAGGGGGATAAACATAGTAGGTGTGGTATTGAAGTAATGGGTGGTAAAGGTAAAATATTTATTACGGGAGAAGTTACCAGTAAAGCAAAGATTGATGTGCCAAAAATTGTGAAAAGGGTTTTAGAAGATGTTGGATATGATACTAATGTTAAAATTATTAATAATTTAGGAATTCAAAGTAGTGATATAGCTTTGGGTACAAATGATTCTGTAAATGGTGCTGGAGATAATGGTATGATGTTTGGTTATGCTTGCCGGGATAATGATAGATATTTACCTACTGCGATGGTTATTTTACAAAAATTTAGTGAAGAATATGATAATTTAAGAAAAAAAGATAAAAGATTTCTACCTGATGGTAAAGCTGAAATAACAGGTATTTATGATAAAGATAAGTTAATTAAAATTAAAACATTTACAATATGTTATCAAAATTTAGAAGAAGAAAGAGATGTAACTGATAATATTTTAAAAGATATGGTTAATAAAATTTGTTCATCTTATAATATTGAAGTATTAGAATATTTAATAAATCCAACTGGAAGATTTAGAATTGGTGGTTTTATGGGTGATGCTGGTCTTACAGGAAGAAAAATAGTTGTCGATAGTTACGAGTCTTTTGCACCAGTTGGAGGTGGCGCCTTTTCTGGTAAAGATGCAACTAAAGTTGATCGAAGTGGAGCCTATAAAGCTAGAGAAATTGCAGTAAAAATTTTAAAAGAAAATCCTAATATTAATAATTGTGAAGTTCAATTATCTTATGCTATTGGTAAAGAAGAACCACTTGCAATATACATTAAAACTGATAAAGGTGATTTAGAAGCAAATAAAGAATTATATGAAGAATGTAAGGTTAAAAATATAATTAAAGATTTAAATTTATTAAATATTTGTTATGAAGAAAAAGCTAGATTTGGACATTTTAGATAAAACTTGCTTAAGTTAGATATTTGAATTATAATTTAAATATAAATAATGATTTGGAAGTGTTGTAGTGAAAAAATTTGGTAAATTAATATTATTAATAATTTGTGTTATTTGTTTGTTTGGTTGTACTTTAAAAAAAGATTATGCAATGAAGTATGATAATAAAATTTATTATGTTATAGATGATAATGATGTTATTCATTATGATGATTATTTAATGCTAAAAGAAGATGGCACTTTTGATAAACAAACTAATTATGGTAATGGTTATGAACATTATATTGGAAAATATGAATTAACCAAATATGAAAATAATAATGCAATTAAATTAACTATAGATAATTATGATAATTTACCAATATATTTTAAAATAGATGATAATCAAATTATTCCTTATGATTATAATGAAGAAGAATATAAAGATTTAGAAAATGTCTTTAAATCATATTTTGGTAATACATGGATAGTAGATGAATCAAGTAAATTAGAATATAATGTAGATATTTCTTTATAAAAAAAATAACACAATTTGATATGTGTTATTTTTTATAATTATTTAATTTTCTTCATCGTGTTCACAACATTTATGGTCACAATTTTCACAATTATGTTCTTCTTCATGATTTTCATTATCATCTATGTAACTAATTGCACTAGTTGGACAAGAAGATATTGCATTTCTTGCTTCTTCAGTATCAACATTTTCATTATTAACTACTTCAGAATAACCATTTTCATCAAAATCGAAATGAGCACTATCGATTGCTACACAAGCTCCACACCCAATACAAGCCTCTTTATTAACATTTAATTTTTTCATAATCTATCCTCCAAATAAATTATATTAAATATTTAAATTAAAAGCAAGATTATGTTATAATTAAAATGCTAGAGGTATTATATGAGTAAAAGAAAATATAAGAAAAAGAATACATTTTATATTATTATATTAATATTATTAGGTATATATATAGTATTTCAACCTCAAATAGATGAATATATATTAAGTGTTTTTAATACTCCTACTTATGCATTAGAAGAAGTACCAGCTTTTAGTGGTGATTATTATGTTACGATTAATAATAATATTCCTAATTTTAATGAAGATGATTTAACAACTAAATCTTATGAAAAATATGGAAAGTTAGATTATTTAGGAAGATGTACTAGTGCTATTGCAAATATAGGAAAAGATTTAATGCCAACAGAAGAAAGAGGAAGTATTGGCATGATTAAACCTAGTGGTTGGCATACTGTAAAATATGATATTGTTGATGGTAAATATTTATATAATCGTTGTCATTTAATTGGTTATCAATTAACTGGTGAAAATGCAAATGAGAAGAATTTAATTACTTGTACGAGACAAACTAATACAGGAGTTATGTTAGATTATGAAAATAAAGTAGCAGAATATATTAAGAAAACTAATAATCATGTTTTATATCGAGTTACTCCAATATTTAGTGGTACTAATTTAGTAGCAAGTGGTATTCAAATGGAAGCATTATCAGTTGAAGATAATGGTAAAGGTATAAAATTTAATGTTTATATATATAATGTACAAGATGGTATAGAGATTGATTATAAAACTGGAGATAGTAAATTAAAATAATTGTTTATTTTAAAAAATATGGTATAATATTTGTACTTAATGAATAAAGAACGAATAGTTCTTTTTTAAAGCAAAAATTTCATATAATTATCACATACTAATATTAAAATATATGAATGTTTGCAATAAAAAGCAATATATAATATAGAAAGGATTGAAGATATGTTTAAGTTATTAAAGAATTTAAGTAAAAAAGAATTATTATTTGCATTTATTTGTGTTATTTTTATATCTATAAATGTATATTTAGAATTAAAAATTCCTGATTATATGTCTCAAATAACGATTTTAGTGCAAACTGAAGGAAGTAAAATGAGTGAAATACTAAAAGAGGGAGGATTTATGATTCTTTGTGCTTTTGGTAGTTTAATTGCTTCTTTTGTAGTTGGTTATTTTGCTTCACATGTTGCTTCTTGTTTTGGTAAAGTAACGAGAGCTAAAGTTTTTGAAAAAGTAAATCAATTTGGTTTAGAAGAAATTAAAAATTTTTCAACTAGTAGTTTAATAACTAGAACTACGAATGATGTTTCACAAATTCAAATGTTAATTGCTATGGGACTTCAAGCTATAATTAAAGCTCCAATTATGGCAACATGGGCCATTATTAAAATTTCAGGAAAGAATTTTGCCTGGAGTTTAGCTACATTTACTGCTGTAGTTATCTTACTTATAACAATAATTATTTTAATGCGTTTAGTATTTCCTAAATTTAAAATTGTCCAAAAATTAACGGATAATTTAAATAGAATTACTAGAGAAAATTTAACAGGTATAAGAGTTATTAGAGCATTCAATGCTGAAGATTATCAACAAAAGAAATTTGAAAAAGCTAATGATGAACTTAAAAATACCCAATTATTTAATCAAAAAGTAATGGGATTATTATCACCAGTTATGTCTTTAGTTATGTCTTCTTTATCTTTATCCATTTATTTTATTGGAGCATTACTTATAAATAAAGCTAATATGTTAGATAAAATTACATTATTTAGTGATATGGTTGTTTTTTCATCTTATGCAATGCAAGTATTAATGTCATTTATGATGTTAATTATGATATTTGTGTTACTTCCAAGAGCATCAGTTTCAGCCAAAAGAATTTTAGAAGTATTAGATACTAAAGAACATATTAAAGAAGGTAATGTTACTAAAGGTATAGAAGTAGGTACAGTTGAATTTAAAAATGTTTCATTTAGATATCCTGATGCTGAAGAATATGTTTTAGAGAATATTTCATTTAAAGCTAATAAAGGAGAAACGATTGCTTTTATTGGTTCTACCGGAAGTGGTAAATCAACTCTTATAAATTTAGTTCCAAGATTTTATGATGTTACTGAAGGAGAAGTATTAGTTGATGGAATTAATGTTAAAGATTATAAAACTAAAGATTTAAATGATAAATTAGGATATGTATCACAAAAAGCAGTTATTTTTAGAGGTACTGTTAGAGATAATATTGCTTATGGTCATTCTAAAGAAAAAATCACAACTAAAAAAATTGAAGAAGCATTACAAATTGCTGAAGCAGATAGTTTTGTTAATAAATTACCTAATAAAATTGATTATGATTTAGCACAAAGTGGTACTAATTTATCTGGAGGACAAAAACAAAGAATAGCTATTGCTAGAGCAATTGCTAAAAATCCAGAGATTTATATTTTTGATGATTCATTTTCAGCTTTGGATTATAAAACTGATGCTAATTTAAGAAAAAATTTAAAAAGTTATACTAAAGATGCAACTAGTTTAATTGTAGCTCAAAGAATTGGTACAATTAAAAATGCTGATAAAATATTAGTTCTTGATGAAGGAAAATTAGTAGGTATTGGTACACATCAAGAATTATTAAAAAATTGTAAAATATATAAAGAAATAGCTTTATCTCAATTATCAGAAGAAGAAGTTGAAAAAGAGATGGGAGGTAATAAATAATGCGTCATGGAAGAAGAGGACCTCAAGAAAAAGCTAAAGATTTTAAAAAATCAATGTTAAGTTTAATTAAGTATTGTAGGCCTTATTTAATACCAGTAGTAATATCTATTGTACTTGCATTTATAAGTTCTGTATTATCAATAATTGGACCAGATAAATTAAGAGATATAACTAATTTAATAACTGAAGGGTTAATTACAGGAATTAATTTAACCAAAGTTAAAAAAATAGCATTATTCTTATTAATTATTTATGGTATTAGTGCTATTTTAGGTTATATTGAGCAATATATTATGGCTATTGTAACTAATAAATTTTCTAAACAATTACGTAAAGAAATAATAGAAAAAATTAATAAAATTCCTTTAAAATATTTTGATAAAACTAGTTATGGTGATATTTTATCAAGAGTAACTAATGATGTAGATACACTAAGTATGACATTAAATCAAAGTTTAGGTAATTTAGTTAGTTCAATAACTTTATTAATTGGTTCAGTTTTCATGATGTTTATTACTAATGGAATTATGACCCTTACTGCCATTGTATCTAGTGTATTTGGTTTTGTATTTATGATTATTGTTATTAGTAAGAGTCAAAAATATTTTGCAAGATTACAAGATGAAATTGGCGAATTAAATGGTCATATTGAAGAAATGTATTCTGGACATAATGTTATGAAAGTATATAATGGTGTAGAAGACGCTAATAAGACATTTAATGAAATTAATGATAAAATTTATGAGAATTCTAGACGTGGTAATTTCTTATCAGGTTTAATGCATCCTTTCATGGGCTTTATTAGTAATTTTGGTTATGTATGTGTTTGTATAGTTGGAGCACTTTTAACAATGAATAATGTTATTGATTTTGGTGTTATCGTAGCATTTATGTTATATATTAGATTATTTACCCAACCACTTTCTCAAATAGCTCAAGCAGCATCAAGTTTACAATCATGTGCTGCAGCAAGTGAAAGAGTATTTGAATTTTTAGATGAAGAAGAAATGTTAAATGAAGATAAGATTTCTAAAAAATTAAAGAAAACTGATGTTAAAGGTGAAATAATATTTGACCATGTCAAATTTGGTTATGATGAAAATAAAACTATTATTAAAGATTTTAATGTTAAAGTTAAACCTGGTGAAAAGATAGCAATAGTTGGTGAAACTGGTGCTGGAAAAACAACAATGGTTAATTTATTAATGAAATTCTATGAAATAAATTCTGGTAATATTTATATTGATGGTGTTTCAACTAAAGAATTATCAAGAAAAAATATTCATGATTTATTTATAATGGTTTTACAAGATGCTTGGGTATTTGAAGGAACAATTAAAGAAAATATCCGTTATAATAAAACTAATGTTACTGATAAAGAAATAGAAGATGTATGTAAAGTAGTTGGACTTCATCATTTTATAAAAAGTTTATCCGATGGTTATAATACTGTTTTATCAGATAATGAATCTCTATCTTTAGGACAAAAACAATTATTGACTATTGCTAGAGGTATGATAAAGGATGCACCATTCTTAATTTTAGATGAAGCAACTAGTAGTGTAGATACAAGAACAGAAGAATTAGTTCAAAAAGCTATGGATAAATTAACTGAAGGTAGAACTTCATTTATAATTGCTCATAGATTGTCTACTATTAAAAATGCTGATTTAATTTTAATGATGAAAGATGGTAATATTATTGAAACTGGTAATCATGAAGAATTATTAAAGTTAAATGGTAAATATGCAGAACTTTATAATAGTCAATTTGAAAAAACTAATTAATTCGACAAAATAAGACAAAAGATACCCCTTTACAAGAGGTATCTTTTAGTATTTAATAGTATCTTGAAGTGTTGAACTGGAGATGCCGAAACTATTTTTCTCAGGGGGTTTTACCGATGGGAAGGCTTGGTGAAGTAAGATGAAAGCAACAACATTAAATAAGTTTTTGTTAGTAATTATTTTATTATTGTTATTCATAATAATTTTAAAAGACGCCGTTAAAATACTAGAAATAATATTTTAATAGCGTCATCTATCAAAAATAGGCGGCGTGAAACTCACACTTCCTAAATTAATTATATATTAATTTTAAATAAATAACAATGAAAAAGTTTAACTTTCTAAACTTTCTATTTGAGTATTTAATTCTTCTTCTAATGTAGAAACTTTTTTAGTCTCAGCTTTTTCTAAACTATACCAACCATTTCTAAACATTAATTCATATGCATCTCTTTGCATTTTAGCTATATCATCAAACATTTTTTTGAATTCTTTATATAATGTTTCATTTGAGCTTTCCGTTAATGCAACAGTCATATTTTTTTCAATTGCTTTTAATAATGTTAATAAGATTGTCATATAATCTTGATCATTTAAACTTATACCTTTTGGTACTTCAGTTTTAGGATTACTTATTTTATTATTCTTCATTTGAACCATCCTTTACTATTTTGATTACTGTTTTTAAATTATCATAAAACATAATTGATGCATTATTTAAACAATCACATATGTCTTTATCAGTTGCATAATTAATTGCATCTTCAATTAATTTATAAGCAGTATGATTCCAACCAAATATATCTTTTAAATAATCTAAATCTTTAGTAGTTAATATATTTGGTGCACTTTTCATTTCTTTATCCATAAATATCTCAACCTTTCTATATTTATTATTTGATAATATTAAATAATTTATACTATTTATAAATGTTAATAATTGGTTAGTTATTAACATTATTGTTGGTTAAAATATTATTAGTGATATTTATGGATATAGTAGAAGTTGGAGTATTATTTTATTTATGTAGTTTTATTGGTTATGTATATGAATTAATATTAACTTATTATTTTACAAATAAAATATATAGTCATGGTATGTTTAAAGGCATATTTTTGCCAATATATGGTATTGGTAGCATATTAGTAGTTATGTTTTTAAATAAATATAAAAATGATTTTATAAAATTTATCATATATTCTTTCTTTTTAACAGGAATGTTTGAATACTTAGGTGGCTATATATTATTAAAAGTATTTAAAATGCGTCTTTGGGATTATACTTGTTATAAATTTAATATTAATGGTTTAGTTTGCCCTTTAAGTGCTTTATGTTTTACATTTGGTAGTGTTATTATTGTTTATTATTTATATCCATTTATTAAAAAAATAATAAAAAAAATTAAAAGAAAATATATAGATACTGTATTATGTTTTTTATCAGGTATATTTTGTTATAATATCATTGCTACTTTAAAAAAATAAGTATATAATATTGCTAGTTTGAGGTGAGGTATGGATTTAAGTGGACTAGTAGTATTAATAACTGGAGCTAGTAAAGGAATTGGTAAAACTTTAGCCAGTATATTAAATGAATATGGAGCAACAATTATTGGAGTATATAATGAAACTAAAATAAATGAATTATATGATACTTATAAATGTGATATCAGTAATGAAGATGAAATAATAAATTTAATAGATTATGTTAAAAATAAACATGATAAATTAGATGTTTTAGTTAATTGTGCTGCCATAGCAATGGATAATGATATTTATGATAAAAGTAAAGACGAATTTATGGAAGTTTTAGAAGTTAACTTAGTTGGTACTTTTTTAATGTGTAAATATGCATCTAAAATTATGGATAGAGGAGTAATAGTTAATGTGTCATCTACTAATGCAACCGATACATATAATATTTTAAGTATGGATTATGATGCTAGTAAAGCAGGATTAACTAATTTATCAAAAAATTTAGCTAATAGATTTCCTTATATAAAAGTAGTAGCATTAGAGCCAAATTGGGTAGATACTGATTCTACTTTAGAAATGGATAAAGAATATTTAAAAAAAGAATTAGAAAGAGTAGAACAAACCAAATTATTAACTAAAGAAGAAGTAGCTCTTAAAATTATTGAAATTATTTTAAATGATGATATTGTCAGTGGTAGTGTAGTAAGAATGGGTGATAGTAATGAATAAATATTTAGAATATTATAATATTGATAAAAAAGTATATGATTTAGTAAATGAAAGTGAAAATGAATTAAAAGATAATTTTAAGAAGATAGATGAATTATGTTTTTATAATAGCACTAAAGTTTTACAAGCATTTAATGAAGTAGGAATTAGTGAAAATGATTTTCATAGTACAACTGGTTATGGTTATGATGATTTAGGAAGAAGTAATATTGAAAAGGTATTTGCTAAAGTTTTAGGTGGAGAATCAGCTTTAGTAAGATGGAATATAATATCTGGTACTCATGCTTTAAGTACAGCTTTATTTGCTATGCTTAGACCTGATGATATAATGCTTAGTATTACGGGACTACCATATGATACTTTACATGAAGTTATAGGAATAAATGAAAATAATAGTTCATTAAAATCTTTTAATATTAAATATGAACAAATAGATTTAATTGAAGATGATTTTAATTATGAAAAGATAAAAGAAATATTAAAAGGAAAAAAGATTAAATTAATAGAAATTCAAAGAAGTAAAGGATATTCTACTAGAAAAAGTATCACTATTGATAAGATAAAAAAAGTAATTGAAGAAATTAGAAGTGTTGACAAAGAAGTAATTATAATGATTGATAATTGCTATTGTGAATTTGTTGAAGAATTATCACCACTTGAAGTAGGAGCTGATATTATTGTTGGTTCATTAATTAAAAATTTAGGTGGTGGAATTGCTCGAACTGGGGGCTATATTGCTGGTAAAAAAGAATTAGTATATTTATGTAGTGAAAGACTTAATATGCCTGGAGAAGCAGGTGAAGTAGGAGCTACTCTTGGTATTAATCGTGAAATTTTAATGGGTCTTTATCATGCACCTTATGTTGTTGCTAGTAGTTTAAAAACAGCAATGCTTACTAGTTTAGTAATGGAGAAGTTAGGTTATAAGGTAGAACCAAAATATAATGATAAAAGATGTGATATTGTTCAAAACATTGTTTTTGGTAATAGTAATGATTTAATAAATTATTGTAAAGGCATACAAAAAGCATCAGCAGTGGATGCTAATGCTATTCCAGAACCAGTAGAAACACCGGGTTATACAGATAAAATAATTATGGCATCAGGTTCTTTTACTCAAGGTTCATCTATTGAAATTTCATGTGATGGTCCAATAAGAGAACCATATATAGCTTATCAACAAGGAAGTTTAACATATGATTATGGTAAATTAGCTGTTATGATTGCTGTATCTAATATATTAAAATAATTATATACCATGAATTATATTAACTACCCAACTTATTATTAAATATAAAATAATAAAATGATAATGATTAGTAATATTATTTAAAAAGTGAGATAAATTATCTTGCTTTTTTATTAAATCATAAATATCTATGATAAATATGATAGCAAGTATTAATATTGTTGGTTGAACAAGTATACTATATGAGAAAGATTCAATAAATTTAAAGTGTAATAATAATATAGTTGCTCTACCAATGCCACAAGCAGGACAAGGAATATTGAAGATTGTTTTAAATAAACAAGGAATTTGAAAAATAGTACAAATTAAAAAAATTAATACTAATCCTATAAAAAGGAAAAGTATTAATATTTTTTGCTTCTTAGTCACTTAATGGATTTCCATTAGCATCAGTATTAATGCTACCAGTTAGTATCATAATTCCTTCAACTAATCCCCAAATTCCAGATACCATTGATAAAATACCACAAGATAAAACAGTAAGTAATAATTGAGTTACAGCTTTACCAGTATTTCCTAAATAAAAATTATGAACACCAAAAGCACCTAAAAATATACCAAGTAATCCAGCAGCTATTTTTGATTTAGCACCAGGCATAGCACTTTTTTCTTTTTTTACTGCTGTTCCACATTTTAAACATACATCTTGATTATCTTGTAACTCACTACCGCAATTTGAACAAAATTTTGCCATTTAAAATTCCTCACTTCCTGTTAAAAGAATAGCATATAATTGATATTTTTACAAGAAATTTTAATATTTTTAAGAAAATTATACTTGTATTAGTATTTATTTTATGCTAATATATTAATGAACACGAAAGTGTTTTTTAATTTAAATAAAATTTAGGGAGGTCTTTTAAATGGCAAAAGAAAAAGATAAAGATAAAAAAATGAAGGAAAAAACTAAAACAACAAAGAAAGTTAAAGATAAAGAAAAGAAAACTAAAAAAGAAAATTTAATTAAAGGTATTCGTAAAGAATTAAAAATGGTAAAATGGCCTACAATTAAAGAATTAGTTAAATATACTGGTGCAACCATTGTTTTATGTATAATTTTAGTAGCATTTTTCCAATGCTTAGATATTATTTTAGCGTTTATAAAGGGGATGTTTGTATAATGGAAAAATTATGGTATGTTGTTAATACTTATTCAGGTCATGAAAGTAAAGTTAAAGAAAAATTAGAAGCAAAAATAGAATCTATGCATATGCAAGATTATATTTATCGAATTGTTATACCTGAAACTACTGAGATTGAAACAAAAGATGGTGTTAAAAAAGAAAAAACAAAATTAATGTTTCCAGGATATATATTGGTTGAAATGATAATGTCAGATGAAGCTTGGTATATTGTTAGAAATACTCCAGGTGTAACTGGTTTTATTGGTTCAAGTGGTAAGGGTGCTAAACCTACACCATTACTTCCTCAAGAAATTGATCGTATTTTATCTAATATGGGTATGAGTAGAGTTAATGTTGAAGCAGACTTAAAAGTTGGAGACAATGTTAATATTGTTGATGGACCATTTAAAGGTATGATGGGTAGAGTAGATAATATTGATACAGAAAATAATCGTTTAAATATCATTATTGATTTATTTGGCCAAGAAACTTCAGTTGATGTCGAATTATTTCAAGTTAGTAAAAATTAAAGTCACAATTTGTGGCTTTTTTTATAACTTCTTTTTGATATCATCTATTTCTTTATTTAAAGCATTTACCATTTTAGTGAGCATTGCAACAGTATCTTCACTATTTTCCGATACATTATTATTGCCACCAGTAACAATTCCACTTTGGGTACTACTAAAACCTTGTTGAAATTGTTTATAAGCAGCATTAGTGCATAAAACTTGGGCAGTAAGCATTAACCAATTACCTAAGGCATTTTGTTCGTTGGCGGAAGTATCGTCTAATAATAAATACGCAACAACAACAGCACTTGCAGTAAATAATTTAGGAGGAACATTTTTAGGTAAAAATTGATGCAAAATATCCCTCCTTATTAAATAATATGATTTTTTTACACAAATTTAAAAATAGATGTAAAAATATGACAATTTTGTATTTTTAACTTTATAACGTGTTTACATTAAAAAAGACATATAATATAATTGATTTAGATAGAAAAAATGTCGAAATGTGTCATTTAACTATCAATTTTGTAGAATGGAAAGTGAAACTATATGACTAGAATGTGTAAAAAAATGCGAAAAATGTCAAAGAAAAATAAATTTGCTGTTTTAGGACTAATGTGTTTAGTTATTGTAGTTTTAGTTGTAAGCATTAAATCAACTTATGCTTATTATCAAACTGAAACTCCTTTCTCAATGTTGGCAGCATCAGTTGGTGATTTTGATTCATCAGGGGATGTTAATATTGTTATATGGAAACAAAAAACTAAAGGTTCAAAAGACTATATTAAAACCTATGGTGTTCCATCAGTAAATTATAAGTTTGTTCCTGATTCAACTAAATGTTCGAATCCAACAACTAAAGTTCAAGTAACTTGTACTAATGGCACTACTGGTAATTGTCATTATACTTATAATGAAACTTCTAAAAGTATTTCACTTACAAGTAATGATAAAGTAACATGTAATTTCTATTTTGATCAAACTATTTCTAGTGATATTGATGTATATATAATGATTGAAAGTAAAGATGTTAATGATAAATCTTATAATAGTAAATATTATCAAACTGCTACTGCAGTGCCAGCAACTGGTTATACTTATAATGCTGCTGTCTGTGATGATAAAACTGGAACTATTTCTTATGATACATCAAATAAAAAGTTTACTGTATCATCTTCAGTAAAGAACACTTGTTATGTATATTTTAATTCTACATCTACTATTAATACTAATACTCAAGTGTTTGTTCAAACTGCAAAAAATAGTCAAGTATATAGTCTAGTAGATTCTATACCAGTTGGTAATGTCTATGAATTAAATGAAGAAAAGAGTAAATGTGTTAATAGTCAAAATCAAAAAACTGATGCATCTATAACATATGATGGATTTGTTAATGTAACTGATACTGATGAACATCAAGATTGTAATGTATATTTAAATTTAGAATAAAGTCCTGATGGACTTTTTTTATTATTTATAAAATATACTTATATTGTAGAAAGTGTTATAATAATTATGTGATTTATATGAAAGTATTTTCTTTGTTTATATTATTTATAATTTATTCTATTTTAGGATTTTTAGTTGAGGTACTTGATACTTTATATACTGAAAAGAAATTAGTTAATCGTGGTTTTTTAATTGGTCCTTATTGTCCTATTTATGGTATTGGTGCATTGCTTGTTTCTTTTCTTTTAAAAAATTATACAAATAACCCTCTTGTATTATTAATATTATCAATATTTATATGTGCTATTGTTGAATATTTTGTATCTTATTTATTAGAAAAAGTATTTAATACAAGATGGTGGGATTATTCACATAAAAAATACAATATTAATGGTCGAATTTGTATTGAAAATTTAATTCCTTTTGGTATTGGTTGTTTATTAGTAATTTACTTACTAAATCCTTTCTTTACTAAACTAATAGATAAAATTCCTAATTATATATTGATAATTATAAGTAGTATTTTATTTATCATATTTATTATTGATATTATTGTGTCTTTAGGAATTATATGGCGATTCCGTAATTTTAATAAAAGAATAAAAAAAGATAATACGGAACAAGTTTCAGAATACGTTAAAAATGAAATACTTAAAACAAATAAAAAGTTATATAAAAGAATTGTTGAAGCATTTCCTAAATTAAAAATTAATATTATATTTCAAAAAAAATAGAGAAGTTATCTCTATTTTTATATACCAATTATATCTAAATTATAGGCATCTTCATTAATTAAATTTATTATATCTTCATTTATATTATTAAATTTTTCTTTAATAAAGTTAATATTATCATAAAAGATATTAGCTTTTTTTAAAATTATATCTTTTATATTATTAATACCAATACTTAATAAATA